>JBAYZR010000154.1:0-8316 GCA_041672425.1 Pedobacter sp.
TCCCTTTCCAGGGATATTGAAGGACAGACTCTTGACACCCATCTGACCGCTGAGGCTCGACACATTGACCGTGAGAATATGGTTTCCAGGTGACAATCCCACGGGCTTATAAATCCAGGTGAGCGGTATATATCCCTGTTCCTCTTCGGACACAAATTCGTTGTCCACGAAAAACGCCACCTCGTATAGTGATTCCTGAATCAGTTTCCGGTCAGCTTCTGGAATGTCAACTTTGATTGATGTCGAATCTACGAGTACAGGCGCCCCATCCGGAGCTTTTACCAGATTGCCTGTAATCGTCATGAAGACTTTCGGGTCACGATCCTTATATCGGGGCATATAGTAGTTTCTGGAAATCCTCTTGCCATCACGCTCAAGCTTTACTCCCGACATATCACGGCTTACCTCCGGCAAACCTTTCTTCGAACGGTAATCTGCGTAGTTAAGTTTATCGTTACCCGTGGCAATTATCGCATTCGCAGGAAGTTTGTACGCCGTAACCAGTATGCTCAAGCGTTCGTGGTTCCGCAAATCAACAAGGTTGTCCGAATCGAAACCGTTCCAGCGAAGTATATTCTTTCCTGCTGTCTTCGGAAGCCAGTTGATGAGTGCACGCATCATCGGACCATTCTTTATACCAACCCTGACAAGTACTCGTGAAGGATCAGTCAGTTGATAGGTAATTTCCTGATTGGGGGTAATCTCCACGTGGAGATTTTCGACCGCTTCACCGCCGCTGCTTGTACGGGGATCAACCTCAAAGATCGTGCTATCCTTTTGTTTTGCCATAAGTACCGGAACATAAGCCTCGTCAGGGACGATCACTCCTTGAGAATCCTTGCCATCCCACAGAATCTCATGGGTGCCAGGTTTTAGTGTTCCTGGCTTTGTTATGGTGGCAACCAGATCCCCATCCGAGGTGAATATTTTAACTGATACATCAGAGTTTTTTGTGACATTTACCGGAATCTTGAATTTTTCCCCCTTGGCCGGATTGAATTCCGGTGACGTAGACGGAATAAACTCAATATCCGCAGAAAAAGCGGCAAAGGGCAAAGACAAAATAAGTAACACCACCGCAGAGATTATCCTCACCATACGCTTATCTCCAGATTCCTGATATTTTGAACTCCTGTCGGCAGATCCATTTCCAGCTCTTCTCCGGTTGTCAATTTGCATACCATGCCGGAACTATTTGTAGACGTCCTTAAAAAACAGACCCGGCCATCATGCGCCACCACAGGACTAACATCGGTGACTTTCCCCTTTGTCACCTGTTCCGGAGTTCCTCCTGACATGGCGACACGCCAGATGTGATAGCTGCCCGCCTTGTTCGAGCTGAAATAAATCCATTTGCCATCAGAAGAAGCCACAGGTTGTCGTGCAATAGCATTCAGCAGTGTGACCTGATCAGCGGTTTCGGTTACAATGTCCTTACGCCAAATTTCTTGAATGATTTTTCCGCAACCCAGGGTGCAACTAACACTGGAGTACAAAATTAGCTGATCTGTTGCAAAGCGGGGTTCAAGCTGAGATGTCGGCTGACTCGTAACCTCAATTACACCACCTGCCTTAATGATATCAAATAGGGCAATCTTTTTCGAATCACCGCTTCTACCGTCCTTCATGTCTACCATAAGTAGTTTTGTTCCATCCACATTATAGGAAGGCTGCGCGAATGTCCTCTTTTTGTCCGACTCAAGAAGAACTCGATCCACTGCACTTCTAAGATCCACCTCGCGAATCTTTCCGTCAGCAGCAACGTAGACAACAGCGGATTTATTCATGCTGAATGTCGCGGCCCTCGGTTCAGAAACGGTTTTCACCGATTGGGGAGGCGAGTTTTCATCCTTGACCAGATACACGTTCCAGACACCGTCCCGAAATCCGATAAACGATGTCCCTTTGGGCAGCGAAGCAGCCTGACAGAGACCGGCTGAGATCAGTATAAACGCCAGTATTTCTCCCATAGCAAAACGCATCATCGTTTTCCTTTCCCCCCAGGATTGCCACAATACTGATCAATATAGCTGAATGCCGCGTCAAGACCACCCTTGGCCGGACCTTGCGGCATCAGCCGGTTCAGTTCAAGCTCGAACTTTTCAGCCTCGGGGTTTTCAGATTTCCGCCAAGAGGCAAGTTCAAGCATACGCACAATCGGGCCCAGTTTATCGGCGCAAGCAATGTGTATTTTGTGAATCCGCAAAGTCTCTTCAAAGGCGGTATGTCTTCCGCTCCTGCGGTATGGCGATGCAGGTGTATCAAGCGCTCTCTCGGGAGAAAGAATAGTGCCTCTCGGGACATTTTCAAAAAGGGCGCCCGGATGGACGTACCGCTTAAGCAGCCATGCCGTTACAACCGAATCAACTTGCCAGGGGACCCAGGCAGAGTACGTTCTGGGTTCGGCACTGCTGATGCCAGAGGTTACGGCCACTGACAGACAGAGTACTATCAGAAACATCAGATTACGCAATGATTTCGCCCAATCGTTTCACCCACTCGTCAGCAGGTTCGCTTACCAGTTCATCCCATTTGCCATCCTGGACAATCCGCCCGTCACGCATCACGATAATCCGTTCAGACTTGGAGCGGAAACCAAAATGAGGATGGTTCACCTGAACACGGGTTAGATCCCAGGCATCATGAATCCCGTCCAGTATCTTCAGCAGGCTGTCCGCCAGAACCGGGTCCAAATTGGAGAACGGCTCATCGAGCAGAAGAATTTTAGGACGCTTTGCCAAGGTTCTGGCCAGGGCAAGGCGCTGTCGCTCACCGCCTGAAAGATGAGCCGGAAATGAGTCTGCCTTGTGGTCAATCCGGACCATGGTCAGAAGTTCCCGGTCACTTGCTATTCCTTGCAGAGATTTCCCATGGGAACGGGCAAAGGCGATATGCTGGAGCACGGTCAAATGGGACCAGAGACCGAAATCCTGACTTAACAGGCTGATATCCCTTTTGTGAGGCGGGACAGGGGATTTCCCGGAAACAATAGTGCCATTCAATGCCACTTCGCCTTCTTTCATCGCTTCCAGACCGGCAAGGAGGCGGATAAGAGTTGTCTTGCCGCTGCCGGAAGGACCGATGATAGATACACGGGATCCTTTTTCGATCTGTAGTGAATCCACCTGTAGACTGAAATGGGGGGATTGGCGGTGCATGAGTTTGTTAATTCGTATCACTTCGCATTTTCCTCACAAGTGTTATGGGGAGCAGCAGCAACAGTATCGTCACAAGTGCCTGGACAAACGCCAAGGCAGCCACCGCCTCTCTGTCTCCATAGTGCATCAGATTGTAGATCCGCAGAATTATCGTCTCTGTCCCTGGCGCCACAACCAGAATGGTCGAGGTAAGCTCGGACAGCGCCAGTACCAAGACAATCCCCATAATTACTACCAACCTCGGCCACTCCTTGGGGAGGCGGATATGCCGAATAGTATTGAGCCACGAAGCGCCTACCAATCGAAGCTCATCCCTGCTTTGGTTGATGTCGAGCCACCGCAGCCAGACCAAAAGCAGAACCGCATAGGGAATCTGGCGAAGGCAGTGGGTTATTACCAACAGAATATTGTCATTGTTAAGCCAATCCAGTCCCGGCAGGTGTGACACTTCAATCATACCTAATCCCAGAAGCGAGCCGGGCAGAAAGAGCTGCACAACAAGCGAACCGAGTATTATTTCCTGAATCAGCTTGGCTGATGCCAGGAGCAGATCGGTAAGGATATACGCCGTCACAAGGGTAAGCAAAGCACTCAGGATGCCAAGTTTGAAAGAGGTAAAAAATGCTTCGCCATTTTTTGCGAGTAACCCGATGAAACCCTTATTGTCAGCGGCTTTCAAAAGCAGTGCAACCGGTATCATCATACCGGCTATGATAAATGCAGTAACGGCCCAGGTTGAATGAAAACCTCGTACATATGAATCAAGAACTGCAATCCCGTTCTGCTGCCAGGTTTGCTGAACACCTCTCGGCCAGAACCTGAGCACAACCGCGAGTGAGACTATTGCCACAAGAAAAAACGGGAGAGCCCCTACTGCTGCGCCGCCTAAGGTGCTTTCAAGACAGATGCGGCTCATAAACTCTTCAGGGTAGACTCGCATCCCGAGCAGGGGGGGGACTTCCCCCTCCATGAAGGTGAAAACAAAGATCGTCATCCCACCCATGAAAGCCATCGGCAAAAGACGAGGCAGCACTATCCTCCTCATTACCTCCCTCCAGCCGGAATGTATCATCGCCATTTCCAGCCCTGGACGGTCAAGCGCCACAACACCAAGGAGCAGCATGAATACCATCACCGGGAATGATCTCCAGATCAGTACACCGCTTGTACTGAGGAGAGTCGGCAGAAGGGCAAAACCCGGTATGGTCCGCCAGCCGATCAGGTGAATAACAGGGGAGAGGCAAAACAATAACCCTGTCGAGATCAAAATAGCCATTCTGGATGAAGCACTCTTGATGGCCCACAGGCTTCCGATCAGCAGGGAAGCTGCCAGCAGCGAACCGAAGGCAACCAGTATGGAGAGTTTAACGCTCGACCAGAGAAGGGCGAGCGATTTGGCGTCGAATATCTCGGGTGGAATTCCTTTGTCTGAGATAATGGTGTTCCCTATGGCAGCCAGCACGACCAGATAGGGGGTAAAGAGTGTCAACGTGAGCGCCAGGGCTGCCGCTACGATGTATGTGCTCCTGCGCAAGATATCCGGCATTAATCAAGGTGCGCCCTTATCAGTTTTGCACTCGGTTCCAGGGCCTTCAGCAATTCATTGCCTGATGCACGCCAAAATTTGGGGAGTTTTTCTTTGGTTCCGGCACTTACCGGTTGTTGCACTGAGTACATAACAGCGCCGGATGCGATCAACTCCTGCGCCACCTTGGGGCTGGTCAGATAATCAATCAGTTTTTTTGCATTCTCCGGGTTTGGTCCACCTTTGATCATGGAAACGGTATAAATGATTTCGAAGGAGCCTTCACCGCCCTGGTCCGGATATACCATGCTTACCGGTGCCTTCTTCTGCTGGGCAACAAATACATCATCCGAGTCGGTCAGTCCAAAGGCATATTTTCCGGCAACCACCGCATCTTTCACGTCCGAATTCCCCGGTAAAATGGCAACATGGTTGGCTTTGAGCGCTTTCAGGAATTCGATGTACTTCTTTTCTCCCATCCTGGCGTATAATGATGCGAAATGGGTAGAGGTCGTCCCGATGGTCGGCTTGGCAATGACAATTTTACCCTTCCACTTTGGGTCGGCAAGGTCGGTCAGCTTCGCAGGCATCTGGTTTTTTGGCACGAGCTTGTTGTTGACAATGAAAACCCGTGCGCGGATGCCGAAACCTGTCCAGAGGTTGTCACCGGCACGGTAAGAGGCGGGGATGGATTTGGCGTTTGCGGAGGCATAGGGTGCAAGGACTCCCAGGGAAGCCAGTTTGAATGTGCGGAGATGTTCGGAATTCCAGAAGACATCAGCTTTGGGTCTGGACTTTTCGGAAATCAGACGGCGTTCGAGGCCAACGGTTTTGGAAGCTTCTGCGTCGTAGACGGCTTTGACTTTGATTCCAGACTGCTTCTCAAATTGCTTTAGGATTGGTTCTGAGAATTCTTGGTCGACGGAGGAATAGACGATGACATAATCACTTGTATTTGCTGTATAAGCATTTGCGCAAGGGAATATTATCAGTATTAATAATATAAATATAATTTTCAACGTCACAGTTATCCTCAGTCAATAAGCTTTTGTAAAATCATAGGAAGAATTATGCATGAGATACTGTACACATAATAGAGCCAATTTAAATGTCAACGTATTAGTGTTACAATACTGCCTGCTTACAATTACTTATTGTTTGATCTAACACGAAACCATAAAAAAATACATACCATACCGCCAATAAACCTTATGAGTTGTCCCGGCCAGTACTGCCAGTGTTTTAAGTTGCTATTGATCGTATATGTTATTAAAAATCTCTTTTTTTCTACATGAGAACCAGCCAAAAGTTCACCTTCATAAAATTCAAACGCTAAAGGTACAAAATCTATTACCAAACCTTCTTTTGTAACGCCTAGGTAGTGCGAAACGCATCTATTATTTAGAGGTTGCTCACATATTAATTCTACCGAGGTAATAGTAAAATCCGTCTTTAACCATATAAAATGTCCAGTTATCCCGCATGAAATACCTATTAAGATCATTCCACCAATTAGAAGGATATTCCGCAGCAAAAACTGATATACAATTTCCATGAATTACCCTTAAAGTCATCAGTAAGGCACACCATAAAGTCTTTTTATGGCATTTTCTAGCTGTAAAAGGTCGTTGTAAATATTTCCTTTCTCACAAACCGAGGTTTTTGTGTAATTGATTGACCCACCAGGACCAGGCGTACCAGCTCCAACTGTAACACCACCACCAAAGTTACTTGGATTCTTTGGATCAAAAAAACCATCAATACCACCATAAACCCCAGCACCTATCCCAGCACTACCATTTACGAAAGGCCCTCCGTAATCTGAAATCGTCGTTGTGTTGTTCCCAACTGAACCAAAAAAACCAACGCTAACCCCACCACTAGCTCCGGGTGTTGTAACTCCGCCACCATAAGTGCCGTAAGTGCCATAATTCCCAGAGCTGTCAAAGATAAATCCGAAGCCACCTGTACCACCAACACCATATCCACCACTGCCAGATAATCCAATGTATATTGCCCACAAACCATAGGGATCAATCAAATTAATCGGATTATTTTGGACATATGCATATACATTCAGGCCACCTTTAAGCCCGGCAATATCTTCATTTAGGAACCGATAGGTGGTTGGGTCGTAATACCGTGACCGATAGTAGTAAAGATCATCGGCATCCTGTTCGCGTGCGGTGTATCGGAAACGATTTGCGGAATCGCCATTAATATGTGTCTTTCCATACGGATCGTAACCATATTGGCTGACAGTATTGGAAATCGTAGTCAGAACCATCACACTGCCAATGTGGTTTGTGTGGAAATAGTAGTTAACACCAGATCTGCTCATACCCAAAGGTTCATCAATATAAGGCCCATAAGTGAAACTGGTAAGAAGATTGCCCGCACTGTCAATTATACCAATCTGATCAGAGCCATTATGAACGTAAAGGTCGGTTATACCATTCTCGGTCTTACTCACTCGCCTTCCAAATGAATCATAAGCAAATGTATAACTCTTGTCTGGTGTAATAACAACAGCATCCAGATATCGATCCACTCTAGTAAGCTGATTACGTGCATTCCAAGAATAGACCGTGCGGGCACCGGTGGCTTTGTTCTGTTTTTTGGTTAAGTTGCCATTCAGGTCATAGGAGTACGTATACTCGTTGTCCTGCAGCAGACGGTTGGTTATATCGTGGGTGCGACCGTTATCCAGGATATTGCCAAGGGGGTCATAGGTATAGCCGAAATTTTCTTGGCCATGGTCAGCCCTTAATAAACGACCAGTTACATCATACTGATAGAACCAGTCCGAATTATCGCCAGTCCAGCGGGTAATGCGGCCGACTGCATCGCGTTCGTAGCCGTAATTGGTATTGACGATACCGGCGGAATTAATTCCCGTTAACTGACTGGCAGCGTTATATTGATAGTTGATGATATCATTGTTCGGATACTTTATGCTAGTTGACCGTCCATTTAGATCATAGGTGAAGCTGAACAGACCACTCGGGCTGGTGAGACTGCTGAGAAGCCCACGATTGTCATAGGCATAGTTTGTCGTGGAACCGAGACCTGTGAAGCTTGAACGCTCCCCTTCTGTGTTGTAGGTGTACTGAATTATTTTGCCGTTATTCGTTTCTTGGGCCAGTCGGCCAGCATCGTTAAAGACAGCACTTACGGCACCGCTGGGATTGGTGGCCGAGGTCAACTGATTGCGTGCTGAATACGAATACGAAGTTACTAATCCGGCAGCATTCTCCTGTGTCAGTCGCTTGCCAGCATCATACGTGTAGGACATTGTCTGGCTCTTTGGATCGGTTGTTGAGCTAAGCAGATTGTCTGTGCGATAGGCATAAGTCTGCTTTCTCCCGTCTGGGGCGGTCTTCTCGGTAATCCGACCGAAAGTATCGTACTTGTAGCCGGTAGTGCCGCCATTGGGTGCGATGACGCCGGTGAGACGTCCTGCCGCATCATAGGTGAAAGAGGTCACATGACCAAGCGGATTGGTAATTCCGGAGGCACGTCCCAAGGCATCAAAGGACGTTGAGGTCGTTTCTTCCGCAGGGTTCGTCAACTGGACAAGATTGCCGAGATTGTCATAGCTGTAGGTAACAACCCTGTTCAATGGTCGGTAAT
>JBAYZR010000155.1:0-8260 GCA_041672425.1 Pedobacter sp.
GACGAATCCCACCTCCGCTGCCGCCGCTGTTATAGAATGGACCGATTCCGCCGTCTGCAATGATAGCGCCGTCGATTTGCATTGCTCCCGTCGTGATGCGCACCAGGCCACCACCATTCCCGCTGGTCTGAGCATAAGTTGGGCTGCTGCCAGCGCCGCTACCTAACTCATTCGGGTTGGCCGGATCCCCATAAACCGTATTCGGGGTACCGTATGCACTTTTTCCGCCCAAGCCACCGTAGCTGCCGCCGCTGAATTGCGTGCTGCCGTCAGCGGTGGTGTTGCCGATGGTACGGCCAGAGGTGCCGGTGTTGCTACCTGATACACCACCTAGGTAACCACGACCGGTGACATCAATCTTTGAAGTGTAGTCGATTGTAATAGATGCTGCGGTTATGTCGGCTTTAAATTCGCGGTCAAGAGTAGCTGTAGGATGCGTGATCACACTTTGGTGGCTCAATGCAAGTGCTCCGGACACCGCTAATTCGCTAGTTAAAGACATGGTGCTGATGTTGTCTAATGTTATTTTACCAGTAACAGTAAGGTTGCCGTTCTGAACGATGTTGCTGCCAGACAATGCCAAATTACCTCCGACGTGCAAGGAGCCATTCACGGTAATCTGAGTGTTGGTAAGATACAACCCAGAATCGGCATTCAAATCTCCACTGACAACAACGTTGCTTCCGGAACTTATGGAGATGCTTGCGTAGTCTCCGCCGCCGAAATTTATGACAGATGAAGTTGCAATTCCATTATTGTCGACAACAAGACTTGGTTTCGTATTTACGTTTTTCAAATACACCGTTCCAGGTGCACCAGCGACATGTGTCGTGGTCCCACCGACGGCTTTAATACTCGACGACGGTACGGTCATTGATGTGTAGTACATCGCTATCCGGCCACCGCCACCACTCCCACCGTTGGTTCCTGCACCGCCGTTAGCACTGATGCTCCCGGTTCCGGAAACGTTGGTTGCGTCGATACGAATACTACCTCCGGAACCACCGCCACTCGGCGCAGCCATTCCGTCTGCCTTAATCAAACCGAGCAGGCTGAGGTTCGTAACGGCAAGACGCAGCAACCCACCGCCATTTCCGCCGGAGTTGACAATCGTAAACGTACAACTGCCTCCAAAATTTTCATCCATATATCCACCGCCGCCACTTCCCAGCTCACTTGGGTTAGCTGGATCGCCATAAAGCGCATTGGTGGTACCGCTGCTGATTCCTCCAGTGCCACCGTAAATGCCACCATTATTGGTAGTGCTGCCACCGGTTACGGTGTTGCCAATCGTGCGGCCGGTGCTGCTGTCATTTTCGCCAGGCGCTGGCGAGTAGTATTGGCTGTAGCAGTCCGTATAGCCGCGACTGCTAAGTGAACTATCGCCTTTTTGATACCCTCCCAGATACCCCTTGCCACTCACATCAATCTTCGAAGTGGCATCTATGGTCATATTGGCCGCAGTAATATCCAGCTTGGACATATCCGTTGTAGTAGCGGCAAAATGCGTGAGAACACTGTTATTCTGTAGAGAAATATTGCCTGCCACCTGCATTGCTTTCTTGAGTGTGAGCGTGCTGTTGTCCATGGCAATGTTGCCGGCCACTGCGGTTGTATCGGTAACACTCATGGTGCTGTTGGTAAGGGACAAGGAATCAACCGTCACCCCTCCGCTACAAACAATGGTACTGTTGTTCAGGGTCAGAGCCCCATACCTGCCGGGCGCCAGCACATAAGGGGTTGTCGGGCTGCCTTGGCCGGTAATGGTAAGGGAGGTCTGCTGCAGGGTGGTAAAATGAACGACATGGGGTGTTGCCATTACATTGCCCATGATGTCGCTCACGGCGCCAATGGTGAGGATATATTGTGTTGATGCATCCAATGCCGGGGACGGAATAATGAGAAGAGTCTTGCCATCTGTAGAGAAGCCGGACATACCGGTAACAAAGGCGCCGTTATCGGCACGCTGAAGCTTAAAGGTATCTCGTGACTTGAAGCTTGTCCGATTCATCACCTCGTTGAAGGTCACGCTGATCGGCATGGTAGCGCTGACGTTGGTGGCGTTGTCGGCCGGGGTACTGCTAGCCACTCTGGGCGGTTCAATATCAGCCACTTGCAGTACTATTTCACCTGTCCCAAAAACTCCCTCCGAAGTCAGTACCACACAGGTAAGCCTCAAGGCTGCGTAAGCAGGCGCATCCGCTGTCACATGGAAGCTTAATTGCTGTGTTATCTGAGCCTGTGCTGTATCAAAATCTACCGCCAGGTTGCCATCGCTTGCTGCTCCTGATACGCTGCAATAAAGCTTGGTCAGGCCGATGGTGGAGGTTGCGGTAACCGTGGCGCTGCCAGCCTCACCAGGCTTGTACTTGACTGTCTGGCCGGGAGAGGCAATGGTTATGGCCGGAGTTGTGCGGGCTTGGCTGCTGTAGATGGTCTGGATCTCCTGGGCTGAAAGGGCGCGCTTATGAATGGTGACCTCTCCCATCTGGCCGCTGTAAGGGCCGTAACCCGGAGTGTAATCGCCAAATACATCTCCGAATACGGCTGAAGGATAAACCGCAGTCTGTGTGCTGGCACTCTGGGCGGTTCTGACGAGGGTGCCGTTCAGATAGAGACTAGGCAACTTGTCGTTGTAGACCACCACGACATGATTCCAGCCGGAAAGCGGGGTGTCATACACGAGCAGGGATGGCAGATAGTAACCGGTATGTTCGAAGACGCTGATACCGTTGGTTCCTACCGAGACACCCGCACCGGCCCCTTCTACATTAAACGCTGAAACATTGGTTGGAGCGATTGCATAGCGCTGTCCGCCAATCCCGGTGATTCCGCTGTTTGCTTCTGTTGTCGTGGCTCTCTCAGCGTCCGGTTTGGCCCAGAACGAAATGCTGAAGGTATTGGGCGCATCGGCGATGTATTCCGTTGTGGCGGGTACATAACCGCCCGATCCGGGAAAAGAAGCCGAGTCCACAACAAAGCTTCCGGCCTTTACTGTCGATACTTTACCGCTGGCAAAGGAGACGGAACCAAGTGCCTCGGCGTAGTTACCCTTTCCCGAATAATCCTTCCAGTCACCATCCATCGGCCAATAGCCGACAATGTCCGGATCAATCACTGGAGTGGAGAAGAAACTTGTCAGGTCAATAACGGTGCTGTTGCCGGAAAGATTCTGAGCAGCGGCCTTGATGGTAAAGGTGTAGGCCGTCGCATAGGCGAGTTTGTCTTGCGGTATGAAGATCAGCGCGCTTCCGTCGGCGGTCAGGCTTACTGAACCAGGTACCTGTACGCCATTTGCCGTGAGTGTAACCATGCCAGACGTTATGGATGCGGAAGCCACATTTTCCGAGAAACTCACCAGGATCGATGCCCTGACAGGGACATCCCGGCTGCCATCGGTTGGTGTGACGCCCAGGATTGACTGGGATACCAATAGCGGGACGCTCTTGTTGATGGAAGAGCCACCGGCCAGAGTGAGGGTGACGGTCGTCGCATGCTCACCGGTGGTCACGGCGCCGGGCAAGAGAATATTGTTTTGTTGGGCCAGTGTCTTTCCCTGTCCGATTGTCAGGCTCTTCGTGTCCGTATATCCGGTATCCGGCACGGCAACGTTCAGCGACACGGCATCGAGATTGAATCTGCCGGTATTTTTCAGACTGATTGCCAGATTCGCCGTCTCAGTTTTTTTGTATGAATATTTATTGAAGAGCGCCGTTACGTCGAGAGCGTTCGGCAGGGAGATTACCACTGCCTGGCCGTTTGTACTTTCGTCGCTTTGTGTGTAGGAGAGCGTGTACGTGCCGAATTTCAGCGCCGGGATCGAGAGGGCGTAGGTGAGGGTTTTGCTTTCACCAGTGGCCAGGGTAAATGGCTGGGATGCGGATGTAATTATCTGGCCGTCCGGATCTTTCAGTGATATGGCGAGTTCTCCGGCGGTGACGGCAATGCTCTTGTTGTTGGTAAGGTTGAAGGTTATCGTATTTTCGCCCTGGCTAAACTGTGCTGGTAGATTGGGGATAACGGTAATCGGGATTATCTGCAGATCGAAGCTGGCGGTTGTTGTTCCAATTTTCACATTGTTTGCGTCAAACAACTCTGCCTGTGCCGTATAGGCTCCACCCTTGGCGGTTGCAAGCAAGGTAAAGCCGGAGTTCTGGGTCAGCATGGTGTTTGCCGTCAGGTTCACAGCCACATTCGTGTCGTACACGCTTGTGCCAAGTGAATCAGTGACGTGCAGTTTCAGTGTTGCCGGATATCCTGTTGACCGGTTGTTCTGAATATTGATTGTAAGGGCTACGTTGTCACCAACTTTGTAAAGCGTCTTGTCGGTGCGCAGGTACAGTGTCGCATAAGGGGGTTGGGTCGTGGACATGCGCGGGTTGTAGATGAGTATTCCGCCGGGAGTGAGCGTAGCAGTTGTCTGTACGTTCCAGTATACCGGCATGTTTGCGGGACCGGCGGGCGTGCCCATGGTGATTGTTCCGGGAAGAACATTGGCGATACTGTAGGAACCGTCCGAGCCGGACAGCGTATCGTAGGTGATGCCGCCGGATACAACCCGCACGGTAACGCCGGAGAATGGCGCGTTCAAATCTGCGTCCCAAACCACACCCTTGACAGTACCGCCGACAGGGGTGGCAAGGAGGCCGATCCTGCCGACATTGATGAAGTCGCCCGCTGTGATGGTGGCGGAAATGGTGAGCGGGGCGTAACCGGCGGCGCTAAGGGTGATCTGCTGGCTACCGTTGGCTATGCCGGAAAGAACAAACAGGCCGGTGGCGTTGGTTGTGGCGCTAACGGCGGAGTTGTCGGCCAGTGCAACCGTTACGCCTGCAAGTGGGGTGTTTGTGTTGCCATCGACCACGGTTGCCATGACCCCGCCGGTGGTTAACGCCGGTGGAGGCGACGCGGGTATGTTCTCGGAGAGATAGAGCGCCTTGAGCGCCAGCGCAGTTGAGTAGGGATCGTTATTCCAGGAACCGTTTATAGATTGGGTGGAGGTGAGATAGGTTAATGCCCGTTGCAGAGGCAAACCTTGTGTTTGCCCATCTCCGATCAGGGCGGTATAGGCAATGGCGGTTTCAAAGACTGTTGATGCCGCCGTACCGGACGCAGTGGCTCCGAAGCCGCCGTCGATGTTCTGATGTGACACAAGATAGGCTGAGGCCTTGGTGATGGCGTTGGCGATGGCTATGGTCTGGGGGAATTTCTGGAGTGTGGCGGAGACTATGGCGGTTATGTAGATGGAACTATCGTCGCCGGAGCTGAAACCCCAGCCGCCGTCGGTGTTCTGGGTGTTTATGAGGTATGCAAGAGCGTTGTTGCTGATGGAGAGGTCGGGGTAGTTGGAGGCACGGAGGGCTTGGAGGGCGAGAGCGGTGTGAAAGGTGCTGGTTACATGATTTTGATATCCACCCCATCCTGAATCGGGGTTTTTATATGACAGGAGGGTGTTGACGTCGGCAGTGGCGTCCCCTCCTGAAGCGGCTACAACTTTAATCCGTGGTGCCAGATATGTTGTGCTCTTAGCGGTCGCGTTCTTAATCCAGTTAAGTCCACTTGTATAGGAGGGTGATGTATCTCCAAGGAGCGCAAGCGACTCTATTGCTGTAACAGTCGTGGAATAATCAGTTGCCGAGGAGGTGGTGGTATTCCAGTTTCCGCTTACGTCTTGAACGGATTTAATCCAGTTCAGGCCATTCGTTGCAGCGACATTTTGAGCATAGGAATATGTCGGCAAGTTCAGCAGCAGAAATAAGAATCCCAGAAGAAACTTCTTTAACATGAGCCACTCCTATTTATCAGGCATTTCATCATTCAATAAATGTTTTAGGAAGTCACTGTGTAGCGACTTTCTTCAATTCAACGTATCAACTTTTTATGGGGGTTGAGGAAGAACATCCTATCAAATCCATATTGTTCTGCTTTATATCTCCAGACGTAAGGAATCTGAGTAATTATTGCGTAATGCAAGTGAGGTGATTTTCCAACAGCATTACCCGTTGTACCGACAGTTCCTATTTCTGTCCCTTGCTTGATGAATTCTCCACTTTTTGCTTTCGAGGTTTTCAAGTGTGCATAATAATGAATCCGCCATTTTGGCCCCAGAATCGAGATGACATTGCCACCATCGTTATTGGATTCAGCAGAGATAACAAGACCTGAACAAGCGGAAATAACGGGCGTACCTTCTTTGGCAAATATGTCGATCCCTTTGTGAACACCGGATTTGCCCCATGGGCTGAACCAGAAAGATCTTGGGTTCCAATCTGAGTTGGTCGCACCCTTTACAGGAATTAATATTTCTTCTGGTAAGAGTAAACCTGCTACAATGACGATAATTATCAATGAGGTAGTAACAGCCGCAAATTTTTTTAAGACAAATGTTCTTGTATTCATTAAAATACTAAATTAATATCACTGTTCAATATATTATTAGTTAATGCGTCTACTCTTATAAATGAAACATCATTTTTAATAACAAATATTGTTTTATTCTCCATTCCCTTTTTTGTGTCAAATTCTACAACCCAAGCCAACTTAACTTCATAAGGTCTTGAAAATAATGTATTAAATATTTTATTAAATAATAATTTCACTTCCACTATTTTCAATTCAGCTGATTTTACCTCAAATTTATCATTGTTTTTTGCCCATAAATCTTTTGGGAAAGAGTTGGAAAATTTTTTGTATGCAGTATCTATGGCTTCTTTTCTAGTTATTTTTGCATTAGTTTTACATTCATTATTAGTAATTCTTCTTGAAAACCCTAATAGCTCACCATTTACAGCACTAATGGTAATAATTACATAATCGTTCTCATAATCAATACCATGCAATTTGTGTATCCAGCGTGCTATCCATTCTGCATTAGTATTGTCAAGCGTGACTGTTGCTAGCTCTAGATTTGATGGCAGATCCAACTTAGCGTATATCGAAGACAAAATAGCTCTTGCAGCGTTCTCAGAACTAAATTTAGTTGAAATATTATTATTGTTTTTCACTATATCCTTCAACAATCTATCTTCTTTATCATTACTAAAATCGGTTACCATCCTTGAATTGCAATCGTATATTGCAAAAATATCGCGATTTCTAGTATTTACTGAATAAATTAATTTAGAGTTAATTCCATATGCCATTGATTCAATTATGTTTTTTCTGTGCACTGATAATTCTGATTTATTATCAATATCGAGCTTATTACATAAATATTTCACTGATTCTATCGAGCTAATATCTGACTTATGAATGTTATAAATAATAATAAGCGACGAAATTAATACAACAGCCAGTAAAAACAATTTTTGTTTGAATATATGCATTTATATCTCCTGTTGATTGCATTGCTTTATGGAAGGCTAATTATTATTTTTGGATTGTTGGGAAGTATTTTTGTATTTGTATAAAGCCCAAACATGACATCTTGCGCTGACTCTAATACGGTTTTTCCTATTAACATATTATTCCACCAGGCATAACCAAAATATGACGACTGTTCATAGTCTATTGACTTGTTCCATCCCATAAAAACTTTGGTTGCTCCAAAAGCATTCGCAAAACTGCCGCTGTGCGCACTGTTACAACTATTAAAAAATATAATTCTTGCATTTTTTGCGTGAATGTCCTGAGGGTAAACATAATCTGGATCGCCATTTGCTTTATAGCCAGGAATAAGAGCATCACCATAGTCTCCAGGAGCTGCTCCGTGCCCACTGTAGTAAATAACTACGTTGTCATCTAGATTGATAAGATTCAACAACTGCTCCTTTGAAAAAGTATTTTCAAGCCTGGGTATGTATCCATGGCCGATCAACAATCCAGCTATGTTTACTGACATATACTCATCAAGGGCATAGCCAAGCCAGTAGTTTACCAACCCCGTATTTAATGCTAATTGATTAGCTGGCTTACCTATTGCCAATGCCACATATTGTCGAGCCAAAAGGCCAAGCGCGGACTGTGCCGGTGTCAATGTTGCGGCACCCCCGGCACTCCCATTCGAGATTATATACGCTCCTTCACCAGTATCCGGGTTTCTCGCCATGTATCCGCTGCCATGCCAATCATTTCTTGTGATCGCACTACCGGGTATTGTAACTACCCTGCCTGCGGCAACCACATTCTGAATGTCGGTTTTCACTGCTTGCGCCTGATTGAGCAGCGGCAGGGTTGCATTTATGTTGGCGCTGTTGATGGTGTATATCGGGGTTCCGGCTTCATTGGCCAGTTGCAGCAGCTTGACGGTCGATACGGAATC
>JBAYZR010000156.1:0-8243 GCA_041672425.1 Pedobacter sp.
TCAACGAAATCATGCTGGCAACTCCTCACGAGCCTCATAAGGAGTCACCGCCTATTCCCAAAGGGCTCTCTAAAATCATCATGAAGGCTCTGGAAAAGGAACCGGGCAAACGTTTTCAGAGCGGAATGGAGTTGGCTAATGCACTGCAACAGTGCCTAAAGGAGGAACAGGTTGTAGAAACTCCCAAACCGTCGTCCAAGAATACAATGAGATTCGGGATTTCGATTGCCGCCGCCCTGATGGCTGCAATAGTAGCTGGTGGGATTTATTTCTTTTCCCGGCACAAGGAGCCGGTGTCGGAAAAACAACAAACAAGACCTGCCTTGGTCAAACCAGCTTCTCCACCTGTAAAGTCAGCGCCTCAACCGGTGAGGCCAGCGTCTGTTCCTGTTAAACCTGTTCCAGTAATAATTGCTCCTTCCCAAGCGCCAAAGCAGACTGACATGAAGAAGGCAGAGACTAAACCATCTGAGATACCAAATAAAACAGGGACAAAGCCGATCATCTCCTTGTCGCCCGCAACCGCACCAAAGCCGTTGCCCAAATTTGCCTTTCTCAAGGTACATTCAACGCCCAAAGGTGCACGCGTTTATATCAACGAAACCCTTAAAGGGAATGCCCCCGTGACCCTGAAGCTCGGACTGGGGGAATACCGGGTTCGACTATCCCGTCCTGGATACAGTGATAGTGAGAATAAGATCAAAATCGAGAAAATGACCGAGTATTCTCTCACGGTAAAACTGAAGCTAACCAAATAGCGAGCTATCAACATGATAAAAGTCCTTTCTGCCAGCGCGACCGACGTGGGGTTGCGGCGAATAAACAATGAAGATGCCAGTCTGACCTTGCCGGAACTCGGACTTTTTGCGCTTTCGGACGGTATGGGTGGTGCGGCTGCGGGTGAGATTGCCAGCAAATATTTTATTGATACTGTCAGCGAGGTTTTCATAAACCAGAACCAAGCGTCAGTGTCAGAAGAAAGTCTTTGCACATTGGTACAGGATGCTTTCCGGCTTTCAAATCAGCGGATTATCAACCACGCTATTGAGCATCCCCATGACCAGGGGATGGGGTGCACAGGGGAGCTTTTGATATTTCATGTTGACCGGTACCTTATCGGCCATGTGGGGGACAGCAGAATCTATCTTTTCAGGGAAGGGAAGTTGCGGCAGATCACCAAGGATCATTCCCTGGTGCAGTTGCAGGTGGATCAGGGAATAATTACCTCTGAAGAGGCAAGAATGCACCCGATGAAGAACATCATCCTCAGAGCGCTGGGAAGTAATCCAGCCTTGTCGCTGGATATCATCAAGGGTACTGTGCAGATCAACGATATGTTCCTTCTCTGTTCTGACGGACTCAGCGACATGGTTGCCGACGCCGAGATTCAATACACACTTGCTTCAACACAGACCGTTGAGTACAAGGTGCAGAGCCTCGTCAACGCGGCCAATTCAGCGGGAGGAAAGGATAATATCACCGTAATCCTCTGTTTAGTCGAAAGCGTATGATGTCGCTGTAAATCGTTATACATAAATAAGGAAACTGTAATATCAGTTTGTTCCAGGTTTCTAAGCATGCTATAATTTTCGTGAGTGATAAACATTTAAATCTGTCCTCACAAGGCCCGGATATGTTTCAGCAAGTCACGAATGCCCTCCGATCATGTCGTGCGCTTTTCGCACCCTTCGTCCTGTTTATGATCGTCTTGGGAGGGTGTGTCAGCGCTCCTGTTCCTGCCCCGCCCAGAGTGATCTCACCTGCCCCGCATCCTCTGCCCAACGTACGAGAACGGCGTTCAACCGACTACGTTGTTCTGACAGCCACAAAGGCTGACACCTACGAATCGCTTGCCCGTCACTATCTGGGTGACGAAAATCTCTCCTATATCATCTCCGAATACAACAAGGATGTACCGATAACAGTCGGTAAAACGATCATAATACCGCTGCAACCGGCAAATCCGGGTGGAATCTATCCGGATGGATACCAGACCGTGCCGGTCCTTTGCTATCACCGTTTCAGCTCCAAAAAGAGTTCCGACAAGATCACCGTATCAGCTGATACATTCGACCGGCAGATGGCATACCTGAAGAACAACAGGTATACCGTGCTGACATTGAAACAGTTTTACGATTTCATCGACTACCGCCGTAGACCCCCCAATAAATCCGTGCTCATCACCATAGACGATGGCTGGAAAACAGCACAAACCATCGCCTATCCGATTTTGAAAAAGTACGGATTCCACGCGGTTCTTTTCGTTAACACCGACAACATAAAAGAAAAGCAGAACCCGAACTCCCTGACGTGGGAGGAACTCCGGGAACTGAAGGACTCCGGCTTGATCAAGGTCGAATCCCACACCGTTACCCATGACGATCTGACCAAGATTTCCATCGAACAGCTCCAGAGAGAATTGAAGGAATCAAAGCAACGAATCGTTTCCATGCTCGGTATAACGCCCACTGCCGTTGCGTATCCCTACGGGCTGTTCAACAGGAATACCATCGATATGATGAAACAATACGGCTATAGATTCGGCTTTACCGTCATCAGGGGAGGGAACGCCTTTTTCTTCAACCCCTATGCCCTCAATCGATCTATGATATATCACAGTGAGAAAATTGAAGATTTTGTCACAGCGCTCCAGACATTCCGGCAGGACTGACCATGACCGTATCAAGCAATCACTATCATCGCCCGTATAGCCCGGTCTTGTTTCTTATCTTTGTGTTCCTCATGGCCGCTGGGTGTACCCACATGGAAAAGCAGGCGCCGGGCGCCGCTGAGGTGAAACAACTGGTTGAGACCTCGACAACAATGGAAAGACATGGAGACATTGTCAGTGCCGTGGAAGATCTGAAAATTGCCCTGACCATCGATCCTGACAACAGGAAAGCACGCGCAGAGCTGAACAGGCTTATCATCGAACGTAATCGCAATGCGGAACAGCATTACAGAGCCGGAATCTCAGCGCGCAACTCCAACGCGCAGGAAGCCCGCAAGGAGTTTCTGGCTGCCCTCCGGTTACGTCCAGACTACATGGAACCCATAACGGCCCTCCGGGAACTACAGCTTGTAACAGCAGAGGCCATCATTCAGGTAAGGTTACAGAAGGAAGCGGCACACACATCGACGCGATTAAAATCGAAAGTGCACTCAGAGGAAGAGGAACTGGACATGGAGACCTACTCCCTCGACATCGCTGTTTCAGCATTTGAAGGGGGTGATTACGTCGCGGCGATCCGGCAATTCAGCAAGATGAAGACGCGCTACCCCAACGACCCCGACATCCAGGCATACCTTGACCGTTCCTGGTACAACAACGGAATTGCCCTGTTCAACAAAAAGAGCTACAAGAGGGCACTTGAGTCATTTTCCAAGGTACCAAAGGGATTTGACAATGTTGGTGACTACATGGCCAAATGCAGGCAGTTCCTCAAATCCGTTACAGATAAAAAGAAAAATAAATAATCATAATGATTGACATCAAATAAATTCATGGCTTAATTTATAGCAATTGCATTTCATATTGAGAGGTCGCGCCATGGTTTTCAAGAGATATAGTACCATTTGCTTGTCACTTATCGTTTTTACGGCACATGCGGGTAATTTATGGGCGGGGCAAGTCATCACAAAGGATACTCGCGAATGGGCGAATAAAGCCCTTCAGGAAGAAAAGTCCCTTAAGTCCGTAAAGGCTCAAAACACGCTGGCTGTTCTCTACTTCCAAAACAAGTCCGGCAAGGAAGAATTGAATCCTCTGCAAAAAGGTTTCGCCCTTATGCTTATAACCGATCTTTCTTCGGTCAAAGGCCTTCAGGTTATCGAGAGGATAAAGCTACAGGCGCTGGTTGAGGAGATCGGGATTGGAACGTCGGGATTGCTCGAACAGGCTTCCGCACCGCGAGTTGGCAAATTATTGGGCGCAAAATGGATGGTGGGTGGCGATATCGCCGGGGCGCAGCAAGCCGAACTTCAGGTTAAGTCAGATCTCCTGGATGCGCCAACCGCTAAAATTATCGGGAAATCCGCCGCCAAAGGCACTCTACCGGAACTCTTCCGTATAGAAAAAGACCTGCTCTTTAATATCATAAAACTTCTGAATATCAAGATCACGCCTGAAGAAGAAACGAGACTGAGAAAGCCTTGTTCAACCAATTCCAAGGCACTATTTGCGCTTTTTGAAGGGGTCGATGCAAGCGACCGTCAGGAATATGAGAAAGCGGCCCAACTTTATGAAAAAGCGTTGGATGATGATCCGAACATCTGCATGGCTGATGACGCCCTGAATGAATTGCACAACCTCGGCCTCGTTCCGGTTAAAAGCAAAAGCGGAGAATTATTAAACTCTTTAAAAAATGACACCTCTCTCACAAATGCCGTAACTACCAAGGATGAAATCAGAAATATCAAGCCGCCGAGCACCATGAACACGACAACAGATGTCAATATTCAGGTAAATTTCCCATAGTAGAAAGAGGATTGCCATGAAGAAAATTTTATTTGTCATCTCAATTCTGGCGATGGGGACAATGATCGTCAGTTGCGGTGGAGGCGGTTCGTCTGAAACCACTACTTCCAAAACATCTTTAGTAACCCTGGTTGTTGGTGGAAACGGCCAAACTGCGAGCATAATCATTGAAAATAACACTATTTTTGCACAAGCTCGAATTTTTGCCAAAAAAATGCTGCATTTAAACAATTCGGCATTTGCGGCAATTCCGGAAGGTGTTGTTAAAATTGGTTTTTCTATCAGTGCGCCAGATGATCCAGATTTTGTACCACCAAAAATAAAAGATGTTGATGCCTCGGGTCTGGATAATATAACTAAGATTCTTTACGTCAAAAACGGTAACAATAGACATTTCATTGTTGAAGCAAAAGATGGATCAGAGAATGTATTATACCGCGGAGAACAGATCGCTAATCTTAACGGAACGCCTGTTACTCTCTCTCTCGATATGCTGGATGTCGCCCTCCCCACGATTACTTCGGTAAGCCTTGAGAGCATCGATTTCGGAGAAGGGACGACAGCCCAGATAACCGTCAACTTTTCGGAGCCGATGGACGAAGCGTCCATAATTGACTCCGCAGCTTACAAGATAGCCTGCTCCGGTGACTGCTCAGCCCTTGATATTTCGTCCATATCACCAGGCACGGATAACAGAAGCGTCGTGCTCACCTTATCGTATGACTATCAATGCTATATGACGTTTGATCTTACCGTTTCCACAACCGTTAAAGATCTTGCCGGAAATTCGATGGCAAATGATTATGCGTGGACTTATTATACCGGTTGCAATAATTTCTAGAGGTACTACATGAAAAGCTTAATTACATATCTTGCCCTTTTGATTGCTGTTTGCATTAGTTCAACAACTCTGGCCGCCGATATCCAGATGCAGACAGGATTTAACTTCGACTGGTGGAAAGACAACCAGACCAGCAGAGCCAGGCAATCCTACGTGCCTGTCAGGATCGATGGACGATTTGATGATTTCTCCATAACGTTACTGACGGCGTACGCCCACACACATCTTGACAAATCAGGGTCAAGTACCACATTGGATCATGTCCTCGACACAAAGCTCAATACCTCTTACTCCATTATCGGAAAACTTCCCGTAGATATTCTTCTGGGTCTTGACCTGAACCTCCCCACTGGTAAGACGGATCTCACCAAAAAAGAGAATGAATTAAATCTCGTCATGGACCCCGACCTGATTTCGATCACTACCTACGGTGAAGGTTTTAACGTCAATCCAACTGTTACGATAGCCAAACAGTGGGGGAAATTGGTGACAGGTATAGGTTTCGGATATTTATATAGAGGGGAATATAATTACAGCTCTGAACTGGGTATTTCCGATTATGACCCGGGCGACATCATCAGTCTTACCGGTGAGGCCCGTTATTACTTTTCACCCAAAATGTATACCCGCCTGTTTGTCAGACACGCATGGTATGAAAAGGATACACTTAGAGGAAGTGATTTCTACCAGGAAGGCGATTTTTCTCTCTTCGGTCTTGGCCTGTACTACAAACAGAAGAAAGAATGGGACGCCGGCCTGACCTTCCACGGCATACTCAGGGACAAGAGCAAATTCCGGGAAACCTCAAACAACGCATTCGTCACCGAATCACACAACGGCCACGGCGATGAATGGATCGCCGATCTTGCCGCCAAATATCTTTTGAACGAAAAGACGACGTTACGATCATCACTTCAGGGGCGTATTTTTACAAAGAACGATTACACCCCGGATTCATCCTACTTTATCGGCGAAAAGAAAAAATTGTCTCTCGGGATAGGGGCGACAAGAGCATTAAACCCAAATTTGGAGGCAGCTCTTGATATAAAAGGATTTGTCAAACATGACGAAGAAACCAGGTTTCCCGAATACAAAAGCGCATGCGATTACCAGGGATATTCAATTAGCGCAATGCTGACCGGCAGGTTTTAAACGCTATCCAAAATCTATGATGTATGAGGAGTTAATGCTTGCCACTTCGATCAATCTCGCCGGTGTGGATATAATGTCGTCTCCGTAGTTGATTTTGCCTGTCACGGTTCATATTGACGACACCCTTTTTGAGAAGATCGAGAAGTGATTGCTGGCCATCATTTCCATTGGTATAGAACACTACATTATCTTGTAAAGGCCACCCCCAGCGGAAGTTGGGTACGGAAAGCCACGGGTCTCAAAACGAGACAGCCGAGCCGCCAAGTTTGATTGACGTAAATCATCCTGGCGGCTTTTTTTGTCCTATTCCATTAAATTAACCAAAATTCATTGCATCAATCAATGGTCATGGGCGTATTTTCCGGTTTGTGCCTGGCGGCGCCAGTTGACCTGAGCAGTCAGGTAGCTGTCACTTATGCAAACGAAAGATCCACTCTCGACAGGCTTACCCGCCGGATCACCAGCACTGCCGACATCACCCTGACCAACAGAGCGACGAATCCGATCATGGCTCCGCTGCATGGAGTGATCACCATTAATAACCCAACCGGCGCGGTTACCATGCCCGATGCGCTTGGCGGACCGGGTGTCACACCCTATGCGAGATACTATTATGCTCCTTTGGCAGCGGGGCAACTGGCTCCGGGAGAAGCAATCACTTTTTCAGTGAAATTCGTGAGGCAGGCAGGAGTCACCTTCACCTATAATGTCGCTCCCTATGGAGCTATTCTCGTTACCTCTCCCACGAAACTATCCTTTGGCGTACATCCGGGGAATAGCGTCGCCGGTCAGGCCATCAAGCCTGCTGTAACCGTAACTATCCAAGATATGGACAGCAACCTGATGCCCACAGCAACCAATGCGGTTACCGTCACCATTGGAAACAACCCCGCCAATGGCACACTGTCAGGGACCACCACCGTAAACGCCGTTGCCGGGGTGGCCACTTTCCCGAACCTCACTTTGGACAAGGTGGGCGATGGATACACGCTGACAGCCTCCGCTACGGGGCTGGCGAGCGCCAACAGCAATGCATTTAACGTGATCGCAGGTTCATCTGCAAGCATCATAGCGATAAGCGGCACGCCTCAAAGCACAGCGGTTAACACCACTTTCGCCGTCACGTTGGTGGCAATAGTCAAGGATGATTGCAATAACCCGGTAAGTGGAGCAACCGTCACATTCACCGCACCAACAAGCGGGCAGAGCGGGACGTTCACCGGCGGAGCAGCGACAACCACCGCCACAACGAATGCGCAAGGCTTTGCTTCGGTTTCTTTCACCGCCAACGGTGCGGCAGGCTCTTATAATGTAGCGGCGACAGTGGCAGGCGTTTCGACACCTGCCATCTTTGCGCTGACCAATACCATGGTACAACCGGCAATCCAAGCAACACCTTCGCCACTCTCTTTTGGTGATGTAACAGTCAACACCTCAACCAGCCTCCCATTGACAATCACCAACTCAGGAGCAGCCGAACTCGTTGTCAGCTCGATAAATGGCTTGAGCGCGCCTTTCAGTATCTTCCCGCCAACCAGCTTTACTGTTGCTACAGGCGCATCGCGTCAGGTGAACATCGGCTTTGCGCCCACTTTGGCAGGCGCTGCAACCGGTGTTATTACCATCAGCAGCAACGCCTCCAACCAACCCACGTTGTTGCTGAATGTTTCCGGCAATGGCGTGGCGCCGCCCGGTTCTCCTGTCATCAAAGCTCCTGCGGCCATTGACTTCGGCCCGGTCATTGAAGGCCAGAACGCTACAAAAGATGTGACG
>JBAYZR010000157.1:0-8239 GCA_041672425.1 Pedobacter sp.
AAGCGGCCGCTCGTCGAGAGCGACGTGAGCCTGCTGATGGGAATAGCATCCATGATCGGCATCAGCATCCGAAACAGTGAACTCATTGAAGCGAGGGTGCGTGTGTTCAAATCGATTCTGCTCGTCTTGGCAGCGAGTATCGACGCACGCGATTCCCTTACCGCAGGTCACTCTGAAAAAGTCACCGAATATTCGGTCGCCATATGCAAAGAGGTTGGGCTATCCACTGATTACTGCGAGATGATCAGGGTTGCCGCACTTCTCCATGATTACGGCAAGATCGGCGTTCCGGACAATATACTAAAAAAGGAGGGGAAGCTGACACCGGAAGAATATGAGATTATCAAGACGCACTCGACAATAACCTCCGAGATCCTGGCGAAGGTAAATTTCGAAGGAATTTACCAAGAGGCCCCCGAGGTTGCCGGCGCACATCATGAAAAAATGGATGGGAGCGGTTATCCACGCGGGCTGAAAGGTATGGATATTCCTGTGGGGGCGAGGATAATCGCAGTGGCGGACTACTTCGACTCGATCACATCAAAACGCCACTACCGTGGCCCCATGCCCATCCACGAGGCTTTCACCCTGCTGCTGAAAGAGTCTGGCAGCCATCTCGACAAGAAGTTCGTGGATGCGCTCATTGTCTACTATACCAAGACCTACCTGGATAACACAACTCCTCCCGAAGAGGCTATTTAGCGCTAATCAGTTCCGGGGTTCGGCTTCTGGTTTCAACCTGCTGTGTCTGCTAAGGAGATTGGCTTGCGCCCTCTACAGGAGATCAACGAGGTGTAGGTGAATCTTCGCGGGTCGGCAAAGAAGCTTTTGAATTCCTCCAGGAAACCGTCATATCCGTTCTGGTATTGATCGAACCGGTACCCGGAGTTTTTTGCCGCGACTTCCACTTTTTTTGCCCAGTTATATCCATCCACCTCCTTCAATGGCCCATAAATCAGGTGATGGCACCCCAGATCCACACATATGTCGTCAAAGCCGAGATCGTAAAGGAACGAATAAAGTTTGCGCCCGGCATACGGGTCAAAATCATGGTCTTTTTCCAGACAGCTCATGACGCCGCTGATGGCTTGCTCCAACCTCTCTGAGATCCCGAAATGATTGAGACAGTTGTGATCGAGGTCAATCAGGCACAGTATCCCCCCCGGAGCCAGAATATCCGCCAGATTTTTCACGATATCCCTGCTATGTGCCCTGTGATACTCAAGCACGAAACGTACCCAGACAAAGTCGAACTTGCCAAGATTCTGCAAAGGTTTGTAGAAATCCCTGCAGACAAATGTGATCCCGTTCTCGCTGTAGTGCTTGGCGGCATGCCGGATTCTGGATTCAGAGGCATCAATGCCGACGGTTTCTCCTAGCGGTTGAATGAGTTGATGCAGGTAACGGGTCGTTATTCCTGAACCGCAGCCGACATCGGCGACCCTCATCCCAGGCTGTATTCCGGCCCAAAGGGACTGTTTCCTGACCGCTTCGCTGCCGGTCTTCTGATCAAGGCGAATGGCCTCTTCATTATGTTCCATGATGTAATGATGTTCTGTCACTGGCACTCCCCTGTATCAGGCTTAGGGACTTGGAATAAACTGACATTCCAAGTCTAATTAAAATTTGAGGGTAACACTTCCTGTCTTTTAATATTTCCTGATTAGTGTTAATGTTCAGCTAGATTCAAGTTTGTCATTCATAACACTAATCAGAAAATATTTTAACTAAATTCCACGAAGGAGGAGATCATGAGCAAAGTGAAGGAGCTGTTACTGTCGGTAACTCTCTTGTGGTTAGTTACCTGTACATGGAGCGTACCGTGCGCCAATAGTTCGGGATACGGCATTTTCACGCAGGGCGCAACGGCTCTCGGCCAGGCGAACTCCGTAGTAGCCCACGTAGAAGGCCCCTCCGCACTTTTTTTTAACCCCGCCCTTATAAATCAGCTCCCCGGAACAGAGCTGGAAGCAGGCACAACCCTCATATTCCCTAATCGGGAATTCTCAGATTCCAACGGCACAACCACGACAAGAGACACCCTCTTTTATCCCAGCACGTTTTATCTGACCCATTCATTTAATGACGACATCGGCGTCGGACTGGCGTATTTCAATCCCTTCGGCCTCTCCACCGACTGGGGAGGGGAGTGGAGTGGACGATATCTTGCCACCAAGTCAGAGATCCAGACGCACAACATCAATCCCGCTGTATCGTATAGAATCCTCCCCAACCTTTCCATTGCTGCCGGGCTTGACATCATCCTGCTCGATGCCACACTGGAAAACAAAACAGTATCAACTGCGCTCGGGATTCCCGGGCCGGTGTACGATGTGGCGCGAAAGTTCACCGGTTCCGGGAACGGAATTGGATACAATGTCGGCTTATTCTGGAACATCACTGATTACCTTTCGCTGGGCGCGTCATATCGAAGTGACGTGAAAATAAACATTGATGGTGATTTCTCAGTCGACATCTCACCCCAGAAGTGGGCCGGGAATACTTCAGTTACCCTTCCGCAACAGGTATTCGCAGGGGTTTCATACCGGATTTCGGATAGTTTAGGGATGGAAGTCGGCATGCGCTGGGAGGACTGGTCATCGTTCAGTCAGCTCCAGATTAACGTTCCCGGTGTCTTTAAAGAAGTGGTGTCGAGGGATTGGCACGACAGCTTCGCTGTCAATTGGGGGGGCAAATACAGGCTCAGCAACAGGTACTCAGTTTCGGCAGGATATCTTTACGGGTGGAATCCGGTACCGGATGCCACCTTTGAACCTGCAATTCCTGATTCAAACACCCACCTCTTTTGTGTCGGGGGAGAGGCGCAGGCAAACAAACTAAAAATTTCCATCGGGTACGGGTACCAGCTACAGGAAGAGCGTACCAAAACTACAAACATCCATGGCTCTTTTGCCAACGGAAGGTACAATTCAGATCTGCATCTGCTTGGTCTCAGTATGGGCTGGAGGTTCTAAGGATTCCATAGCGATCAAGGCGCCTGCTTTGAGTAATATATAAATCATAAATCTTAAGGAGGATTGAATTGTGAAAAGTTCTAACATGAAGATTGGAGTACGTCTTGGGCTAGCGTTTACATTAATTATGTTTCTTATGCTTATTGTCGGAGGAATTGCACTTACGAGGGTTGGCCAGTTAAATAATGATATTGATAAGTTAGTTTCAGATAAATATCCAAAAGTCATAATGCTGGAGGATGTAAAGAATCATCTCAGCGTGATAGCACGTAGCTTGAGAAACATGATACTAGTTGATACACCGGAAGAAGCAGCAAAAGAGTCAAAAAGGGTAGTAGACGCTCGTAACGCTGCAAGCAAATTATATGAAGAGTTACAGAAAGTTGTTAAAAGTGATACTGGAAAGGAACTCTTAAAGGCGATACTTGATGCTCGTACTACCTATGCACAATCGTATATGCTTGTCATCAAGCTTATTGAATCAAACGATAAAGATAATGCCAAGCGAGAGCTGCTGACAAATACTCGTAAAGCTCAAACAGTTTATTATGATGCAATTGACAAGATGGTTGAGTACCAAACTAACGAGGTTGCAACAGTGGGGAAAAATGCAAGTCATATTGCTATACAAACTCGAAGTATCATAATTGGTATTTTACTCATTGCCATGTTCCTCTCAGCTGCGCTTGCCATATTCATTGTTCGCAGTATTACCAAGCCTGTAACTGAACTTGTGGCTGCTAACGAGAAACTGGCCAATGGTGATTTAACAGTTGCAATCAATGTAACAGGGGCTGACGAAATTGGTCAGCTGGCGGATTCCTCTCGAAGAGTAATTGACAATATTAAAGACATTCTTGGTCGGGTGACAGACACATCAACCCAGGTAGCCTCCGCATCCAACCAGCTACAATCTACTGCGGAACAGATTGCTACCGGTGCAGAAGAAGTTGCTGCTCAAACAAGTACAGTTGCCACTGCCAGTGAAGAAATGGCTGCTACAAGCTCTGACATAGCACGTAATTGTAGTATGGCAGCAGAAAGCTCACGCCAGACCAGCGCCTCTGCTACTCGTGGTGGAGCAGTCGTTCAGGAGACTATTATTGGAATGGGAAGGATTGCAGAACGTGTCAAGCTCTCTGCAACAACTGTGGAAAATCTGGGGAAACGTTCTGAGCAGATAGGTGAGATTGTTGGCACTATTGAGGATATTGCCGACCAGACTAACCTCCTGGCTTTGAATGCTGCTATTGAGGCTGCCAGAGCTGGTGAACAAGGAAGGGGGTTTGCAGTTGTAGCTGATGAAGTTCGTGCCCTGGCAGAAAGAACAACCAAAGCTACAAAAGAGATATCAACTATGATAACTGCTATCCAGAATGAAACAAAATCTGCTGTTCGCGCCATGGAAGAAGGTGTGTCTGAAGTTGAAAAAGGTACTGCCAGTTCTGAAAAATCCGGCAATGCCTTGGAAGAGATTCTAATTCAGATTAACGAAGTAACCATGCAGATAAATCAGATAGCTACAGCAGCGGAAGAACAGACTGCCACTACCAGTGAAATTACATCAAACATTCAACAGATAACTGATGTCGTGCATCAGACTTCAAGAGGAGCAAGTGAAACTGCAACTGCGGCCTCACAGCTGTCTTCCAATGCTCTAATTCTTCAAGACTTGGTTGGCAGGTTCAAGCTGGCTTAAGTCCATTGCCTCTGCAAAGGGAAAGGCCGATCGAGTTGTCTCGGATCGGCCTTTTTTCTTGCTCAGTGAAAAAACAGTTTCACATCAGTAGCTTCATGATGGAAAATAGCTATTTCAACAGAATCTCCACAGTGGCTTTCTTTTTGGCCTCGGTCAAATAGGCATTCACCGCAGCAGAAATCTTTTGTCCCTTCAGGAACTCCTCAATGCGAGGACGGGCATCCTTGAAAGCGACCGTTTCAGCGGCCTTCTTTTCCATCAGCTTAATAATGTGGTAGCCAAACTGAGTCTCGACAACATCACTGACTTCGCCCGGTTTAAGGGCAAAGGCAACCTGCTCAAAGGCCGGAACCATCTGGCCCTTGCCGAAAAAGCCCAGATCCCCCCCCTGCTGACTGCTGGGGCAGGTGGAGTTCTCCTTGGCCAGGACAGCAAAATCAGCGCCACCAGCCAGATCTTTGCGCAACTTCTCTGCCTTCTCACGGGCCTTTTTTTTGTCTTCGGCAGAAGCCTTGGCATCAATGCCTAAAAGGATGTGACTGGCCCTGACCGTTGCGGGACGGATGAACTTATCGGGGTTCTGGTCATAGAATTTCCTGCTTTCCTCTTCAGTGACCGTAACCTTGGGTACAATGGTCTGCTCAATGAAGTTTGTAATGATCAGATCCCGACGAGTATAATCACGTAATTGGGTTTCATCCATCTCCAATTCCTTGATGGCCTTGACAAAATCCTCATGTTTAGGGAAACGAGACTTGCCCGGAGCAAGTTTTTCATCAATCAGCTTATCAATATCCTTGATAACCAACTTTTGTCCGGCCTGATACAGCAATTCGGTAGAGACCAGCTGGGAGAGGGCCTGCTGCTCAAATTCCTTCTGCCGTTCAGCGGGGATTTGCATGCCGGGCTGGCCTGACATCATCAACTTTTTTGCCCGACGCAACTCAATCGCCTTAATGGCCGTGCCATTCACATTGGCAACAATATCCGGCACATTCTGGGCTGGTTCAGCAGGCTTTACAGGGACGGATACAACATTTTTCGCAGGTTGCTCTTTCTGATCGGAATCTGCTGCCAGAGTCACTGACCCATAACAGATTAGCATCGCAACCAGAATCCACGAGGCGCATTTTTCAAGACGTAACAGGTACATTGTTATGTATTCTCCTTATTAATTGGAATAATTTTTCTTACCATATTTAGACCATCATGAAAAGACAAACATTGGGATATTCTATAAACTCCTTTGCTATTAGCCCCAATCAGTTGAAGAACACAGATATTTCTGCTAAAAGGATAGGTGTTACATGGTAGTAGATCTTGCTGACATAAAAAGCGACCCCATGAATAGATCCTTTCATATATTAATCTGTCTCCTGATCGTCACTTTTATGCTCCCATTCCCGGTTCAAGCCGCAAAGAAGAAGGCTACTAAAAAGCCTGCCTTCAGCGCTCAGACCTCGGCTGCCTTGCGCCCCTTGGCCCTGCTAAACGAAATCAAGCACTGGTCCAATCCGGACTACACCCGCATCTCACTTGAATTGGACCGGGATGTTACCTGGGAGGCTCACGAATTGGGTACAGGGAACTCTGGGAAACCAGGCCGAATCTACATCGATATCAACCGCGCCAAACTCGTCAAGGGGGTGAAGGACATCACCATCGGCGACGGTCTGCTGAAGGGTGCGCGGGTCGCCCAGTACAAGCCAGATGTGGTGCGGGTGGTGCTTGACACGGAAAACATCAAGGACTACAAGGTCTTTCCGCTGTCCGATCCGGCACGGTTGGTGATCGACGTTCTAGGTGAGCGACGCACCGAAATTTCGCGTTTGGAACAATCCATCTCTGCAAAACCGGAACTGCCGGTTGAGACAAAAACTGGAGAACCGCAACCTGTTGTGGAACGTAGGGCCAAGCACGCCAAGAGACCTGGCATTGCCAAGATCCGGCGGATTGTGGTCGACCCTGGTCACGGTGGTCATGATCCGGGAGCAGTCGGTCCCGGCGGCATTCAGGAAAAGGATGTGGTACTGGCAATTGGCCTGAAACTGAGGGAGCTACTCAGGGAATTGAACCTGGATGTTGTCATGACCCGCTCCAGCGACGTGTTTATCCCCCTGGAAGAGCGCACCGCCATCGCCAACAAGGTCAATGCCGACCTCTTTGTTTCGATTCACGCTAATGCTGCTCCCAATCGCTTGGCCGCCGGCATCGAGACCTATTACCTCAACCTGGCCAAGACCGAAAAGGTTGCCCAGTTGGCTGCCAAAGAGAACGGTACCTCGCTGGAAAAGGTCAGTGTCCTGCAGGCCATCCTGTTCGATCTTATGGCCAACTACAAACTGAACGATTCGGCACACCTGGCCGATGAGGTACAAAAGTCACTCCACAAAAAGGCCCACGGACGCCACGCAGACGTCAAGAACCTGGGGGTCAAGCAGGGCCCGTTCTACGTACTGGTGGGCGCCGGCATGCCGAGCATACTGGTGGAAACCGCCTTCCTCTCTAACGCTAAAGAAGAATCCCGCCTGAAAGACCCGGCCTATCAGACAATGACCGCAGAAGGCATCCTGGAAGGCATCCATAGCTACATCTCCAACCTGAAATAGATGACCGGCATCCTCTACATCATCGCGACCCCCATCGGCAACCTGGAGGATATGACCTATCGGGCCGTGCGTATCTTGGGGGAAGTGGACCTGATCGCCGCCGAGGACACCCGTCACTCCCTCAAGCTGCTTAATCATTTCAATATTTCAAAACCACTGACCTCATATTTCGACCATAACCAGCAAATCAAGGGCGGGCGCATCCTGAGCACGCTGCTCCAGGGAAAATCAGTTGCACTGATCTCCGACGCCGGTACCCCCTGCGTCTCCGATCCTGGTTATCATCTGGTACGTGATGCTGTGGCTGCGAGTATTCAGGTCATTCCCATCCCTGGGCCCTGCGCTGCGATAACAGCCCTTTCAGCCTCAGGATTGCCCAGCGATATCTTCACATTTGCCGGTTTCCCGCCATCACGTCAGGGCAAACGTCGAACATTTCTGGCAGGGATGGCAGGGTTGCCAGGTACACTGGTGCTCTACGAAGCACCCCACCGTCTGGAGGATTCGCTACGGGATATTCGCGAGGTGCTGGGTGAGCGGCAGATCGTAGTGGCACGGGAATTGACCAAGATCTTTGAGGAATTTATCCGGGGCACAGTCTCGGAGGTCATGGCCGTTGTGGCGCAGGATAAGGTGCGGGGTGAGGTAGTTATTCTGGTGACGCCTGGCGAACCTGTTGAGCAGACTGCCGAGCCACTCGATGATGTGCTGAGGAGCCTGATGGCAGGCGGGAAGTTTTCTGTTAGGGACGTAGCCAAGAAAGCATCTGAAATTGCGGGAGTTTCTCGCAGCAAGGCCTACGCGGAAGCACTGAAATTGCTCTAAGGGAGCCGGAAAAAACATATATACCGTTTTACATCCCGTCTTCAGGCCGCCTTTGCCGCCCCTTCAATCGCAAAATCCTCAACGTAGCACTGCTACGCCTGCGGTTTTGCTCAATCAGGAACGACAAATTC
>JBAYZR010000158.1:0-8219 GCA_041672425.1 Pedobacter sp.
CAGATCCAGGCTTACCGTGAGCACCACAACGTTGTCCGGCAAGCTGGAGGCCTCCTGATTGAAACGGCGGGTTTCTGTGTCGCACACCGGCGTATCCAGGGATGGCACGGCGCTGATAACCCGGATATTGCCGCTTGAGCTGGCCAGTGTTACCGGAGCAAGAGCGTTATCAACCACGATGAAGCCGGGAGCTTTGTCGCCCACTTTCAGTTCCGGGCCAAGAAGGGTCATGGGATTACCTTTAAAGGTTATTATTCCTGTGCGTTCTGACATTGTTTTCTCCTGTAAGATGGCAATTTTACCTGCTTAACTGTACGATAATTCAAGATTATTGCAACCAATACTACGGCTATGTCTGTATCTCCAAAAAATCCATCATCAGACGATAGGTCAACCCCCACAACATCGGCTTTCCGGGTTGGGGAAGACGGATTGCAGGCACCTCCAACTCCTTGTCGGCAAAACTTACCGTCGCGGTGATATGGCGTTCCGCGGCCAATAGATCGTCCAGTCCTATCCAGAATAGATCTCCAACCTCGTCGCTCAATACCGGCACAATTTCAGTTCCATGCACCCCGTAGACAAAGCACGAAACCCGCACCGGCAGATTTGCGCCCGCAATGTCCGATAGCCGCCCAAGGTAGCGAGCAGTTCCCAGGTCGAGGCCGATCTCTTCGTATGTCTCCCGTTCAGCAGCCTGACGCGGTTCTTCTCCCTGCTCCACCTTGCCTCCCGGGAATGCCAGATTACCTGACCATGGATCGCTCTCATGAGCAGCCCGCTCAATAAAGAGTATCTCCAGGTCACCAGGACACTGTCGCAGGATCATCGCTACCGCAGCAGGGATACCACTATCAACAGGCGGCTCTTCCAACCGCTGCCCGGCAAGACGACTGCTAATACTGTCAAAAGAAAGCACCATCGGTAATCCTCTTCTTGTAGTATCGAAAACAGGGGAAAGATTTTCGTGAATATCATTTTATAGCACGAATGACCTGTAGATACCAGAGTCTCGTCTTCCATAGACGCCGTCATAGACATTGACATGGACGGTTGATTCAAGTATTCTCACTTTTCTGTAAGGCCCTAGGGGAGTTCAAACGAACTGAGATGATTCTGCGGAATCAGACCCTTTGAACCTGATCCGGTTCACACCGGCGTAGGAAAGCGGCTCGCGAGATTGATCCGGAATCCAGCCGCCTGATTATTTATTATCAGTGCGGCTTTTTTATCACAAGGACACAGTTTATGAGCAACAGCAACAGACCTTTTCGCCTCGTTGTCAACAAGATGGCGCCGCCGCTTGCCATTGCAGGGGTATATCTTGTCACCGATCAGGGTGATAATCTTGTGGATCGTGTGCGGATGGCATTGCGGGGCGGGGTTTCCATTATTCAATACCGCGCCAAGGGAAAAAGTCATGAGCACTGTCTGGCCGAGGGGAACGAGCTTAAAAAACTCTGCCGGAGCTTTGGCGCTGTTTTTATCATTAATGATGATGCACAGCTTGCTATGGAACTGGATGCCGATGGCGTCCACCTGGGGCAGGATGACGGTAGTATAGTGGCCGCACGTAACCTGCTGGGGGACGGTAAGATTATCGGCAAATCTACCCACGTGCTGGATGAGGCCTTGCAGGCCGAGCTGGAAGGCGCCGACTACATAGGATTCGGCGCCATGTACCCGACCGATAGCAAGGTAGTCTCCCACATGCCCGGTACAACCGGCCTCGAGATGATCCGTGACAAAGTAAAGCTCCCGGTGGTCGCCATCGGAGGCATCACCATCAGCAACGCATGCCGTGTGATTGATGCCGGGGCCGATGCCTTGGCGGTGATATCTTCGGTGCTTTCCTGTCCGCGTCCTGATATTGCCGCAGTGGAGTTGAAGCTGCTATTTAATCGTAATCGTCCCTTTCCACGCGGCTCCGTTCTGACGATTGCCGGCAGCGACTCTGGTGGTGGCGCCGGTATTCAGGCCGATATCAAGACCATCGCCCTGCTGGGGGGGTACGCGGCCAGCGTTCTAACAGCACTGACTGCCCAAAACACGCGGGGTGTCTCCTCCATACACGGCCTGCCACCATCATTTGTCATAGACCAACTGAACACTGTACTTGCCGACATCCCTGTCGATGTAATTAAAACCGGCATGCTGCATACCCCTGCCATCATATCCGCTTTGGCTGAACGGCTGGGGGAGTGTCCGACCATATTACCGCTGGTGATCGATCCGGTCATGATTGCCAAGGGAGGGGCGGCATTGATGGACCGGGATGCTACCTTCATTTTCAGCGAACAGCTTTTACCACGAGCTTATTTGCTGACCCCCAATATCCCCGAGGCCGAACGCCTGCTGGGAATCCAGATACGCTCTGAGGCGGATATGGAACAGGCTGCACGTGCCCTGTATGCGCTGGGCGCTGCCAATGTCCTCATCAAGGGTGGGCACCTCTCCGGACAACACTCCACCGACATCCTGTTTGACGGCAGCGAGTGCCGCTCCTTTACGGCTGAACGGATATTCACCAGTAACACCCATGGCACCGGCTGTTCCTATGCCTCGGCCATCGCCACCTTTCTGGCCCAGGGAGAACCGCTGGCCAGCGCCGTGGAAAAGGCCAAAAGCTTCATCACATCCGCCATCCAACTGGCCCGTCCGCTGGGCAAGGGGCACAGTCCGGTCAACCATTACCTTGCTGCACAGGAAATCAGATAAAGGATACCATCATGACCCAGTTAGAATACGCCCGTAGGGGAGTCATCACCGAGCAGATGCAGACAGCAGCGGTAACCGAAGGGGCGCCGCCCGAATTTATCCGTGACGGTCTGGCAGCAGGAAACATCGTCATCTGCCACAACATAAAGCACCTTAACGGCATACCGCTGCCGGTGGGTACCGGGCTGCGCACCAAGATTAACGCCAATATAGGTTCATCCTCCGACGACACCGATATTCAGAAGGAATTAGAAAAAGCCCGTGTTGCCGTAAAATACGGGGCAGACGCCATCATGGATCTTTCTACCGGCGGTCCGGTGGATGAAATCCGTCGCGCCATAATCGCCGAGACAACAGCATGCATCGGTAGCGTACCGCTTTACCAGGCTGCCCTGGATGCTGTGCGGGTCAAGAAAAAGGCCATTGTCGACATGACGGTTGACGACATTTTTGCTGGCATTATCAAGCATGCCGAGGATGGGGTGGACTTCATCACCGTACATTGCGGCGTGACACTCAGCACCGTGGAGCGGATGAAGAATGAGGGGCGTTTGATGGATGTGGTCTCCCGTGGCGGGGCCTTCACCATTGAGTGGATGCGCTATAACAATCAAGAAAACCCGCTTTTCGAGCACTTCGACAAGTTGCTGGCAATCACGAAAGAGTATGACATGACCCTCTCCTTGGGGGATGGCTTTCGTCCCGGTTGCTTGGCGGATGCCACTGACCGGGCCCAGATACAAGAACTGATCATCCTGGGCGAATTGACCCAGCGTGCCCAGGATGCCGGCGTGCAGGTCATGATCGAAGGTCCTGGTCATGTGCCTCTTAACCAGATCCAGGCCAATATTCTGCTACAGAAGCGACTGTGCCACGGTGCGCCATTTTATGTCCTGGGACCGCTGGTGACCGACATCGCGCCGGGCTACGACCACATCACCTGTGCCATAGGCGGGGCCATTGCTGCAGCTGCCGGGGCTGATTTTCTCTGTTATGTAACCCCCTCCGAACACCTACGGCTGCCTGACGTCCAGGATGTGCGCGATGGCGTGATCGCCTCACGTATTGCCGCTCATGCGGCGGACATTGCAAAAGGTGTTAAAGGTGCGATGGCCAAGGACATACAGATGGCCAAATGCAGAAAAAAACTGGACTGGGAAGGACAGTTCGCACTGGCGCTGGACCCGGATAAAGCACGGGAACTCAGAGCTAATTCACCGGTTTCCGACCATGGAGCTTGTACCATGTGCGGGGAGTTCTGTGCGTATAAGGTGATGGATGAGGCGATGAAAAGATAGTGAGAATTTAAAGCGCCGATCAGGGAGACATAGAGCGCTCTGTTGTTAATTTCAGCAGAGCGCGACGCGAATGTGATCGCAATAATTCAGAAAATGATGGTGCGGAAGAAGAAGTCTTAGATATGTTTCTTACTGAAGTCCTTGAATGATCCTTGCGGAGCAGCAGGCGCTGGTGGAGACGAGTTGGCCCAGATCATCTTGGAGAGACTCCGTTCGATAGGAGCCAGAAATAGCGCTAGCAGAAACATCATCAGAAATACCGAGAAAAAAGCCACCATCATTATGACAACAACAACTATGAGTTCAATAAATGGAGGCATGGCTGGTCTCCTTTTCTTATCTTTGCTTGATCATCTGTTCGTACTATACTCCTATTATTTGATTTTTTACAGCAACAATAGTTTATGTCGGTTTTCAAACATAAAGAAATCATCAACCAGAAAAGGAGAATAACCAATGGCAAATACGGATTACATCGTAAAAGATATGTCCCTGGCCGCTTGGGGCCGCAAAGAGATGATCATCGCCGAGACCGAGATGCCTGGCCTGATGGCGATTCGCGAGGAATTTGCTAAAATCCAACCGCTTAAGGGCGCCCGTATTGCCGGCTCGCTGCATATGACCATCCAGACCGCCATGTTGATCGAAACCCTGACTGCGCTGGGCGCTGAGGTGCGTTGGGCTTCCTGCAACATCTTCTCGACCCAGGACCACGCTGCTGCCGCTATTGCTGCTGCCGGTACGCCGGTCTTTGCCATCAAGGGCGAGACCCTGTCTGAATACTGGGACTACACCCACAAGATCTTTGAATGGCATGATGGTGGCAGCCCGAATATGATCCTGGATGACGGCGGTGACGCTACCCTGTTGCTGCACCTGGGAAGTGACGCTGAGCAGAACCCCTCGGTAATTGCAAATCCGACCTGCGAAGAGGAACAGTTCCTGTTTGCCGCTATCAAGAAACGTCTGGCGGAACAGCCCGGCTGGTATTCCAAAACAGCCGCTTGCATCAAGGGAGTCACTGAAGAAACCACCACCGGTGTGCATCGCCTTTACGAGATGCACAAGAAGGGCGCCCTCAAGTTCCCGGCTATCAATGTCAACGACTCGGTCACCAAGTCCAAGTTCGACAACATCTACGGCTGCCGCGAGTCATTGATGGACGGCATCAAACGCGCTACCGACGTGATGGTGGCTGGCAAGGTGGCCGTGATCTGCGGTTACGGCGATGTTGGCAAGGGCTGTTCCCAGGCCATGCGCGGACTTCAGGCCCAGGTCTGGGTAACCGAGATTGATCCGATCTGTGCACTACAGGCTGCCATGGAAGGGTACAAGGTCGTTACCATGGAGTGGGCCAGCGACAAGGCCGACATATTCGTTACCACAACCGGCAATATCGACGTCATTACCCATGACCACATGAAGGCCATGAAGCACAATGCCATCGTCTGCAACATCGGCCACTTCGACAACGAGATCGAGGTTGCCAAACTCAAGCAGTACCAGTGGGAGAACATCAAGCCCCAGGTCGATCAAATCATCTTTCCGGACGGCAAACGCATTATCTTGTTGGCCGAAGGGCGCCTGGTCAACTTGGGCTGTGCCACCGGACACCCCTCTTATGTAATGTCCTCCTCCTTTGCCAACCAGACCTTGGCCCAGATGGAGATCTTCTGCAACCCTGGCAAATACCCAATCGGAGTCTACACTCTGCCCAAGGAGCTGGACGAGAAGGTCGCCCGTCTGCAACTCAAGACCCTGGGCGCCATGCTGACCGAACTGAGCGATGCCCAGGCAGACTACATTGGTGTCAAGAAGGAAGGACCGTACAAGAGCGATCAGTACCGTTATTAAGGGAGTCAGAATAAACTGATATGTAAAACAGAAAAGGGACAGCATTGCGGTTTGCTGTCCCTTTTTCATTCGCTGGTTGAATATGTTACTTTCTATTGCGCTTGTATCTTTCCGGCTGCTTTTCGGCTTAGGGTCTCTTTTGTTTCCCCGTCGCGCCCCTCGGTGTGAGCAGCCTTTTCCAGTGCCTTGCGTGATATATTCACGGAATCGCTTTTCATCTGGGCTGTTTTCTCTTGGGCAATAGATCCGGCAACAGCTGCAAATACGTTATGGGTTGCGTGTGCCAGCGGATTGAGATTTGAGGGGTTGCCTATCAGGGCATTTGGTGAAAGTTGAGGGATTGACATTAACCACTCCTTTTAATGATGATAGTATAATTATCGGCATTTTTAGAAAAAACTGAAGCGGAAATAAGCGCCTTTTAACGGTACAACGGTATGCTGGCATAGAGCAAAGAGTAATACGGAGATAAACATGGCAAAAGAATTGTACATTGGGCATATGTCGTACCAAGCCACAGAGGAAGATCTGCTGCGACTGTTTAGCGTAGTTGGCACGGTAACCTCCGTTCATATCATCACGGATCCCGAATCAGGCAAGTCCAAAGGGTGTGGTTATGTGCGCATGGCGACGGAAACAGAGATGAAAGAGGCGGTTGAGACACTGGACGGCGCCCTCCTGATTGACCGTGTCATTACGGTCAGTGAGGCGCGACCTCAAAAACCAAAGGAAATCAGACTGCAAGGCACGCGGGGCAAGCCAAGGCAAGCCAGTCGCTTTAATAAGGGCAAGAAAATATCATGATTCCGGCTCGCTTCTTCAGCACCATACGCAACGCCTGCTTTTCATGCAACAGGATAGTGTTGGCCCGGGATGCGGATGTCGGTCATATGCTTGGGGTTTGGCCATGAGATTCGTCAGCATTGTGCGTATATAATGTGCTGACGCAAAAAAACCGGAAGAATTCATCTTCCGGTTTTTTTAAACATATATTGGTCAAGCAGCATTAGTTGGGATAGACAGAAACCTTTTTACGGTCTTTTCCCATACGCTCAAACTTTACAATACCTTCGATTAGGGCAAACAGGGTATAATCCTTGCCACAACCGACGTTGTTGCCAGGATGGATCTGTGTACCGTGCTGACGGTAAATAATGTTGCCGGCTTTGACATTTTCGCCACCGAATTTTTTGCAACCAAGGCGTTGTCCGCTTGAATCTCTGCCGTTACGTGAACTTCCGCCTGCTTTCTTATGTGCCATTTCCTAGTCTCCTCGGAAAAAATAGAATTTATGCGCTAATCTTCTCGATCATGAGAACAGTCCTAAACTGACGGTGGCCACGCAACTTGCGTGAATCCTTACGCTTCTTTGATTTAAATACCAGGATTTTCTTGTCTTTTCCCTGTACAGCAATCTTTGCAGTCACTGTAGCGCCTGCCACAAAAGGTGCGCCAACTACAGTATTCTCTCCGCCGACCATCAACACCTCGGCGAATTCGATGCTGTCGCCCACTTCACCCTCAAGTTTTTCTACCTTGAGGAACTCACCTTCAGAAACCTTGTATTGCTTGCCACCTGTCTTGATTACAGCGTACATATAGACGTCTCCATCCGCATCATTTTTTAAAGAGTTTTGGAATATAGTGAAATGTATGAAACAAGTCAAGCATAATCTGCATATCCAATATTCTCAGCTTATTTAGTGGCTGGCAGAAAAAGCCTTTTATTTAAACCGAGCTCTTATTTTTTTGACGGAAACTCCGACATTAGATTAGCTTACTAAAATAAATAACCAGGAATTATCGGTCTACCCGGAAATTTGGCTCATTACACCGGATTTCGGACGAACCACTCCCAGTGGTTGGATTTTCAATGCTACCCTTTGTCGCGGCAGGGCTAGGCAGCCAATTTATAAGGATCGCGCTTTTTGTAAGTACCTCGCATATTCGCAGCTATGTTTCTGACGATTGCGCCCAGGCGCTGGATGTTGCGGCTAACAACAGCAAGGGCGACATAACATTTGAAGCCATTAATTCCATGATCCCGGCACAGATCCAGACCGTGAACACCAAGCGCGTTGATCGCGAAAAACCGATCTCATGATACCCCCAGACTATTTTCAAAAGACGAAGATTTGGAGGTAATAAATAAGTTTTCGGCCAACCATTATTTACTAAGGATGATGCCTTCGCAAAAGCTTAAAAAACGCCCGTTTTTGCCCTTGTAACATATTAATATTGATCCATTCGTAAAAAGTCAAAACAGCATAACCATCTAATATATTTACAAATATCTCAAATATTAACTTGCAATAAATTCGGTTTTGTGGTAGCAATCTTCAATCATTT
>JBAYZR010000159.1:0-8175 GCA_041672425.1 Pedobacter sp.
TTTGGTCCTATGACATGGGTATTGAGCATACCTTCGGGAAAGATCAGTTTGTGCAGTTCATGCTTTTCAGGGCGGACACCTTTGATTTAATATCCTCCAGACGAGGCGCCGACAAGATCTACCGGCCGGTGAATATTGCCGCTGCTGAACGCCAGGGTATTGAGCTTACGGGAAAATACGGGTGGGAAAATAGCGTTACCCTTGAAACTTCCTGTACCGTACAGACTTCAAAAGACAAGAATACCGGAAATGATCTCCCGTATACCCCGGCCATAAAACTGAAGAATACCATCAGGTACACGCTTCCAGACATCAAAACCCGCCTGGAAGGAACCATCCGTTATGAAGGCGTTCGCTATAGTCAGGCGGAGCATCTTCCATCACAGCGTCTTTCTGATTTTGTTGTTGTTGACATCAAAACAACGCACCCCTTCTCGATTGCCAAGGCTGCTTCCGACCTTTACGTCAAGATAGACAACCTGTTTAATACACCGTACGAGACACATCTCGGCTATCCAAATGACGGTATTCGGATTGTTGCCGGGTTACAGTTGCGATTTTGACAGATGCGGGTGGCCAGGTTTTCCCGAGGTTGACATGATCGAGGTTAGCAAGCTTAAAAAAACTTACGGTAAAGTCACCGCTGTTGCCGAGGTATCGTTCTCCATCGGCAAGGGAGAGGTTTTCGGCCTACTGGGTCCCAACGGAGCGGGCAAGAGTACCCTTATCCGCATGCTGACCTGCCTTACCAGGCCGGACAGTGGTTGCGCCAGTATTGCCGGACATGATGTGGTTTCAGAGGCTGCTACCATAAAATCCCTGATTGGCGTGGTCCCCCAGGAAAACAACCTCGACTGTGAACTCTCCGTTGAAGAAAATCTTTATATCTACGGCTTACTGCACCGTGTAGTCAATCCGCAGGCAAGGATCGATGACGTACTGACTGAAGTGGAACTCAGCGACCGTCATAACAGCTTGGTAAATGGGTTCTCCAGCGGTATGAAACGGCGGCTGATTATTGCCAGGGTATTGTTGACCGACCCGGCGGTGCTATTCCTCGATGAGCCATCCATCGGCCTTGACCCCCAGATCCGCCGCCAGTTGTGGGAGATTGTGCGGCGGGTCGGCAGATCCGGCAGGACGGTACTCCTGACCACCCATTACATTGAGGAAGCTGACGCACTCTGCGACCGGGTCGGCGTGCTGCGGAGGGGGAAGCTGATCGCCTTGGACACACCGGCTGCGCTCAAGGAAATGGTCGGCCCCTATGTGGTGGATCAGATCGACGCCAACGGCCGCCTGATTCAGCATACAACCCGCAACCGCGAGGAAGCCCATGATGTTGCCCGCACCCTGGAAAACGGCTGCACCGTGCGTCGCACCAATCTTGAGGATGTATTCATCAAACTTACCGGGGAGAGAATCGAATGAATCGGCCTTCGCCAAAAATCCATCTGCTACGTTACACAAAACCTTCGTCCCCACGACGTGGATTACTCCCCGAATTCCGCAAGCCCTGCCTTTTGCCATGCCATCAGGCTGGCGAAATATGACCGGATGGTATCCCGTATTCCTGCGTGGAATGCTCCTATTCCGGCGCAAACTGTTCAAGATGGGCTATCTGGTCTCGGCTATGATGGCGCCGCTGCTCTATCTGATCGTCTTTGGTTACGGTCTGGGGCGCGATGTGCGGCTGAACAGTGGCGATTACCTGACCTTTCTGCTTCCCGGCCTGGTGGCCATGAGTTCCATGAGCAACTCCTATACCTGGGTGGCCAGCACCCTCAGTCTCAACCGGCTCTTTTTCAAGACATTTCAGATCATGATCCAGGCGCCGGTCTCGGCTGGCGCCATAATGATGGGAGAGGTTCTGGCCGGCATGGTCAAGGGGCTTTTTGCGGCATTGCTGCTGATCGGTATGGGACTCTGTCTGCCGGGTAAGTTTCAGCTGACACCGATCCTGATCATGACCACCCTGCTGAACAGCTTCATGTTCGCCTGCCTGGGTGTGGTCACCGGTATGCTGGCAAAAAAACACGAGGAAATCTCTACCTACAACAATTTCCTGATACTTCCCATGTCGTTTTTCAGCGGAACTTTCTTCCCCTTGGAGAGACTGCCGTCTCTGCTCAAGTGGTTCATCTATATCCTTCCTCTGAGCCACACCAACGTGGTGATCCGCAAAACAGTTCTGGATAGCGAAGCAGTTTGTTCACTTCTGGTAATGATGGGATACACGGTTGTGTTTCTGGTGATCGGGACACGACTGATACGAACATACAGTGAATAGCGGCCTACGGCATTCTCGTGACCCCGGCGCATGGTCTGGATGAAGCAAAATCTCTGGAGGCAAAGACAGGAGTTAAAGTCATCATTCTTCCCCAAGATGTCGGCTCCATGAAGGGGACGGAAGACTGGTTCGCGCAAATAATTGCTGTTGACAATCTAGCTTGACACACGATATAGAGCCATGCTATCTAACGCACACTAGATATTGTTTCTGGTGACAAAAACTGAATACCGGATCACGGTGCCCGTAAGGGCTTGATAGGGAAGAGGGGTGCAGTTCCACTGGAACGAGTCCCCCGCGGACCCGCCGCTGTAAGCGAGGACAATGGGCATCCGGTTTCAGATTCGGGATGATATCAAGGAAGCGAGGAGGAGGCGACGCAGGCGTACGAAGTGTGTACGTCGAGGAGCCGACGACGAAGCTGACGACGATAGCGCCCGAATGTGGAACCGGAAACGTCACTGGTCGAAAGACCGGGAAGGCGCCCGGAGGATGAATCGCGAGCCAGAAGACCTGCCATGATCTCAGCACTCAACAATTCCCCGTGGTAAAGGGAGAGTGGAACGCGCGTTACAGGGCCTTGAATACGAAAAGTCCGCATGCTGCTTCAGCACATGCGGACTTTTTTTATGCTTTTTCCTACGATCAGCGGCCATGCTCCTTTTCTCCACGGACGTACTATCCAAGAAAGGAGCATGCTCATGGCTGAATCAGCAAACACCTCGTTGTTATCCACTATACCGGCTCTCCCTGTACAGGTTATCAGACGCGATGGCAGCTCGGTTCCCTTTGACGAACGCAAAATTGAATCGGCAATTCTCCGCGCCGGCAGGGCAACCGGCGAATTTGGCACGGAAGAAGCAAGGCTTCTGACGCGACAAGCCATCAAAGTACTCCGTCACCGCTTCCCCCACCTTCACCCCCAAGTAGAACAGATCCAGGACGTGGTTGAGCAGAGCCTGATCTCAGCCAACTACTTTGCAACCATGCGGGCATACGTTGTGTACCGGGAACAGCATCAGAAACTGCGCCAGGACAAAAAGACCGTGGTAGACGTGGGCGCATCGGTCAACGAATACCTGGAACAGTCTGACTGGCGGGTGAATGCCAACGCAAATCAAGGGTATTCCCTGGGCGGGCTGATCCTGAACGTCTCCGGCAAGGTGATCGCCAATTACTGGCTCAACCATGTTTATGCACCGGAACTGGGAGAAGCTCACCGGTATGGGAGCCTCCACATTCATGATCTGGACATGCTGTCTGGCTACTGCGCCGGATGGTCTCTGCGGATGCTGCTCACGGAAGGTTTTAACGGTGTGCCAGGCAAGGTGGAGGCGGGATCGCCCCGGCACCTCTCCAGCGCGGTCGGTCAGATCGTCAACTTCCTTGGTACCTTGCAGAACGAGTGGGCCGGAGCCCAGGCCTTCAGCTCTTTCGATACCTACATGGCGCCGTTCATCCGCAAGGATCGGCTTTCGTACGAAGAGGTGAAACAGCAGATCCAGGAACTGGTCTTCAACCTGAATGTGCCGTCACGCTGGGGTACCCAGACACCTTTCACTAACCTGACCTTCGACTGGACCTGCCCGGACGATCTGCGCGAGCAGGCGCCGGTTATCGGCGGGGAGGAAATGCCCTTCACCTATGGCGAGTTGCAGGCCGAAATGGATCTGATCAACCGGGCCTACATCGAAGTCATGACCACCGGCGACGAAAAGGGTCGAGTCTTCACCTTCCCCATTCCTACCTACAACATCACTCCAGATTTTCCGTGGGAGAGCGAGAATACGGAGTTGCTCTTTGCCATGACAGCCAAATACGGCCTCCCCTATTTCCAGAACTTCCTCAACTCCGAACTGAAACCAAACATGGTGCGTTCCATGTGCTGTCGCCTGCAACTGGATCTGCGAGAACTGCTAAAACGGGGCAACGGCCTGTTCGGTTCGGCTGAACAGACCGGCTCCATCGGCGTGGTCACCATCAACTGCGCCAGGCTCGGTTACCTGCACCAGGAGAACGAGGCGGTTCTCCTGCGACAACTTGACCACCTGCTCGATCTGGCCCGCACCGGACTTGAGGTCAAGCGCAAGGTGATACAGCGCCACATGGACAGCGGTCTGTTTCCCTACACCCGGCGCTACCTCGGTACACTGCGCAACCATTTCTCCACCATCGGTGTCAACGGCATTAACGAAATGATCCGCAACTTCAGTGGCGACACTATTGATATCGCTTCCCATGAGGGACACGCCCTGGCGGTCCGCTTCATGGACCACATTCGAACCCGTATGTTGGAGTTCCAGGAAAAGACCGGCAATATGTATAATCTGGAGGCTACCCCGGCGGAAGGGACGACCTACCGCTTTGCCCGCGAGGATAAAAAGCGCTTTCCCGGAATCATTCAGGCTGGCAGTCCCGATGCGCCCTACTACACCAATTCCTCCCAACTGCCGGTAGGATTTACCGATGACCCATTTGAAGCGCTGGATCTACAGGAAGAGTTGCAACGAAAATATACCGGCGGCACGGTCTTCCACCTCTACTTGGGCGAACCGCTGACGGATGCCGCCACCTGTCGAAAGCTGGTGCGCCGGGTTCTGGAAAATTACCGCATACCTTATCTGACCATCACCCCAACCTTTTCCATCTGTCCCAAACATGGCTACCTGCCGGGGGAACATCCCTACTGTCCCCGCTGCGACGAAGAGTTGGCGAGGAATAAATCCAAACCTGAAGGAGAACACAGCAAATGAAAAAAAACATCGAAAAAACTCCCATTAACGATACCGGGCGTCAACCATGCGAAGTATGGACACGGGTCATGGGCTACCACCGCCCGGTGGCATCCTTCAATGCCGGAAAAAAATCCGAACATGCCCAGCGCCGGTTCTTCCGGGAACCGTGCGGCGCGGATTGTCGCGATGCTTGAGATCGGGGGACTTCTCCCCTTCACCACCATCGACTACCCCGGCAAACTGGCGGCGGTACTCTTTTGCCAGGGATGCCCATGGCGTTGCGGCTACTGCCACAACCGGCATCTGATTCCCACTGTGAGCGGAGCGGCGGTGCCCTGGCTGGAGATCATTACCCTGCTCCGCAGTCGTTGCGGTCTTCTGGACGCCGTAGTCTTCAGCGGTGGCGAGCCGACCATGCAGGCCGGGCTTTCCGACGCCATCAGGAAGATACGGGGCATGGGATTCATGGTTGGGCTTCACACCGCCGGGCCGTTCCCGGAACGGCTTCTGGAATGCCTGCCGCTCCTGGATTGGGTTGGTATGGATATAAAATCCTCTTTTGATGAATATGAGCGGATTACCGGTGTTCCCGGTAGCGGCGAAGTCGCCGAAAAAAGCGCGGAACTGGTGCGTCACAGCGGGATCCCGCACCAATTCCGTACAACGCTCGATCCGTACCTGCAAGCTGAAGGGAGGATGGAGGCAATGCAACGGATGGTGGCGGCATGGGGTGAAACGTTGATATTGCAAGAGATGAATCACATGCCAAAGAATTGATGTAAAGGAAGCATAGTACTTAATGAATCACCCCGCCGCAAGCGGACGGGGTATCTGTAACTTTAGTTGATTCTTAAATCGCCCCAAGGGGCGGGGAATTTACCCGCAGTGATTGAATTTAACACCTCATTCGAAAACAACATAACAGTCATAGAAACGGTAAAGCGCGTCTTAACCTTTACTTCTTCAGACACACGGGTATTTCTGGTGGATTGGGACTACCGGTCAGGGACATTCTCCTCAGCGGGGAGTCTGGACATCCGAGATTCTGATTCGTGCAAATTTTCCCAGTCATTAACACACTTATCCAGTTTATCAGGGTCAGGACGGATAGAATCAATGCAATATTTGCGGTTTACTGTCCGCCAACTAGACGAAAAAAAACACTCAAGGGGGTAGATGAACAATAAACGTATTACCGGCATGTTAATAGGCAGTCAGGGTGAACAGGAAACGGAAGACGGTGAAAATCCGTCGCGGGCGCGCCGCTGTAACCGGCAAAAATCCCGTCCTCGCCACTGTTTCATATGAAACGGGAAGGCGAGGGCATCATGGGGCCGGGAGCCAGAAGACGTCCTGTTCTGAGTGTAGTTTCGTCTCGCGTAACAGACAAATGAAAGGAGTAGTACACATGGAAGCACACATATTGGGGTTTCCGCGGATTGGTAGTGGGCGCGAACTAAAAATGGCACTTGAAAGTTACTGGAGAGGATCAAGTACTAAGGAAGATCTGTATGTATCCTCGAACGCTTTAAAAGAGCGCCACTGGAGGTTTCAACGGGAAAATGGTCTTTCAATGGTTACGGTTGGTGATTTTTCCCTCTACGACCAGATGCTGGATACAACCTGCCTGTTGGGAATGACGCCGGAACGGTTCGGCGTTACAGAAGGCGAGCCGGACATAACGACCTATTTTTGCATGGCACGGGGAGATGCGGCAAACAATATTCCAGCCATGGAGATGACCAAGTGGTTTGATACCAACTATCATTACATTGTGCCGGAATTCACCCCAAAGCTGACAATCAAGCGCTCATCCAACAGACTCATCGAGGAAACCTGGCATGCCCTGGCTCATGGATTTCGTCCCAAATTCAACAGCATTGCCCCCTGGATCGCCGCGATGGATGCCGATGTCATCAGTGTCGAAGCCAGCCGCAGCAAGATGAAGCTGCTGGAAGCTTTCCGCAATTTCGACTATCCCAACGAGATCGGACCGGGGATCTATGACATTCACAGCCCTCGCGTGCCCGAAGTTGAAGAGATGGTTGCGCTGATCCGGCAGGCATTGGAGGTTGTGCCGAAGGAACGGCTCTGGATCAACCCCGACTGCGGGCTCAAGACCAGACAATGGCCTGAAACCATTGCGTCGTTACAAAATATGGTGGCGGCCGCGCACCAAACCCGGCTGCTGCTGGCTGCTAAAGCGCCGAAACAAACCACGGTCGAATAGCAAAAAACAAAAGTAATTGACTCTTGTAATTGTAATCTTCTTGCACCATTATGTCGCAAAGGAGGTGAATGAACATATGCACAACTTTATGTTTTATAACCCAACCCGGATTCACTTCGGCAAAGGCCGTATCAAGGCCATTGCCAGGGAAATCCCTAAAGACGCCAATGTTCTGATTATCTATGGCGGTGGCAGCATCAAATTAAACGGCGTGTACGACGAAGTTAAGCAGGCGCTGCAGGGCTACCGACAAACCGAATTCGGCGGTATCGAACCCAATCCCACATATGAAACCTTGATGCAGGGCGTGCAACAGGCGCGTGCCGAAGGCATAAATTTCCTTCTGGCTGTGGGTGGTGGCTCCGTGATCGACGGCGCTAAATTCATGGCTGCGGCCATACCTTGCCAGGGCGACCCCGTAGAAATTCTGACGTCATTCGGGAACGTCATCACTCAGGCCCTGCCATTCGGCTGCGTATTGACATTGCCTGGCAGTGGCTCGGAGATGAACAGCGGCAGTGTTGTTACGCGCCGCTCCGTCAACGCCAAACTGCACTTTTCGAATCCTTTGATATTCCCGATATTTTCGGTACTGGATCCCGCGACCACCTTCAGCCTGCCTGCCGGTCAGACCGGTAACGGGGTTGTGGATACCTTCGTGCACATCCTGGAGCAATACCTTACCTATCCGGCGGGCGGCAAGATTCAGGATCGTTTTGCCGAAGGCCTGCTCCTGACACTGATCGAGGAGGGGCCCAAAGCTCTGGCCGAACCGGATAATTACGATGTACGCTCAAATCTTATGTGGTGCGCCTCACTGGGGCTCAACGGGCTTATCGGCGCCGGTGTGCCTCAAGACTGGGCCACGCATATGGTGGGACACGAATTGACGGCGCTCTATGGCTTGGATCACGCAAAGA
>JBAYZR010000160.1:0-8096 GCA_041672425.1 Pedobacter sp.
CAGATAGAGCTTGCCGACATCATGCAGCATGGCGGCAAGATAACTCTCGTCGGCAACACCGCGCATCCCACAGTTGAGAGACAACCAGCGGGCCCCAAGAGCGGCGCCGTGACTATGTAGCCAAAGCGCCCTCATATAGCGATCAAGAGCAGGGTTGGCTGATTCATGGGCAGCAGATTGGGAAGCGGCAATGGCAATATTGATAACCTGCTGGGCCCCCAGGCGGATGACAGCTTCCTTGATAGTAGCAACCTTGGTCCTTCCCATGTACATGGGGGAGTTGGCAATTTTGAGCATATGAGTCGCCAATGACATATCCTCATTGGCGACCAATGCTACCTCCTCGACCGTAAACTCATAGCTTGAGAGCATACGCTGGAGCTTGAGCGCCACAGGGTGAAAAATAGGCAACTCAACAGGCTGTGATGCGAGGAGTTTTCTGACTGTTTCCGGAATAATAGCTGAAGCCATGATTATTTTTCCCTTCACTGATGTTAGCTTATTCTGTTCATTGAAGCGTTGATAACCCTAGCATCCGCAACCGCAATTGTGGCAAACCTGCCTGAATTCGCTGTCCGGGGCAATGGTCTCCGGGGCAAATGCGATCCTGTTTACGGCCTTCCTGATATCTTCCATGATATCCAGATTTTCACTCTTGCCGTTTATGTGACCTATGCACTGGTTGCTATGACCACCCTCTGGTGATGAAAGTTTTACGACATTAAGCAGATCTGAATAACTATTGATATTGATCTCAATGTCACGATTATGCACCTTTTTCAGCAATATCCCCTGTTTCTTCATTTCCTTTGCCATTTTATCGAAGAAACGCTGAAATGTTTCGCCCTCAAAGTCAAAATACCAGTCTTTCCTGATATGCTTCTGATTGAGAATCATCATCGTTATCGGTTTCAATACCTTGAATGCCATTGTCTTCCCCCTTTACTTGAATTAAATCAATCCCTTTGCGGGCATTCTGCTTCCCAGGCAACATAACCATCACCTTTGATGGCGAGAAAACGCTCTATCCGCTGCTGGTAATACCCTGCCTGACTCGCCTCGTCCTCGATAAATGCCAGTTCATCCATAGAGATGAGATGCTGGTGATGAAGAAATCGGTATAGCTCACGAATGGCTTCCAGGTGGTATTCCAGCGCCTTTATCTCGGGATCAAGCGTATGGGTGATAAACCAGGAGGCCGCAAAGCGTCTGACAACACCAGGTTGAGGTCGCGCAAGATTCTGGCGGGTGAAATCCAGCAGATAATCCCGCAGATAGAAATCAGCGCAATACGCCAGGCCGGAAGCTTTCTGGAGATCCAGCCCCATGCCTTGCAGATGCTGATAGAAACGCTTCAGTAACGACTGACAGCGTTCATCCACCCGCAGTTCCTGCTCGATGGTGTCGAAGTCAAAATCTTCATGTTCAAATTCGATCTCGGGATGTTTGCAATCGGTCATAAGCTCTACATACCCTTCTAAGGAGCTGTAAATAAATGACTTGGTTATATTGCGCTCAGATTCGGGTCAGATTTGGCTGAACTGATTGAGGCAAACCGCAGACGTAGCAGAGCTACGTTGAGGATTTGGTGATTGAAGTTCGGTCAAAGATGACCTGAAGATGAGATGCAAGATGGCCATGTTATTTTTTTACAGTTCCTAAGCCGGATTCAGTTCCAGCAGTTCCTTATGGATAAATATGCCGTTTTTTTGAATAAGGACATCGTCAAACCATATTTCACCACCATCAGTGAGAATTCGCACCATATCCCAATGCACTGCGGAACGGTTTCCGTTGTCGCACTCGTCGTAGGCCTGGCCAGGAGTGAAGTGTATCGAGCCGAATATCTTCTCATCGAAGAGGATATTGCGCATGGGCTGGCGAATACCGGGATTTACCCCCAGGGCAAATTCGCCGATGTAACGCGCCCCTTCATCGCTATCCAGTATCTTGTTGAGAGGATTACTCATACCTGCCTCGGCAGTCGCCTTTATGATCTTGCCATCCTTGAACTCAAGTCTGACGCCGTTATATTCCTTGCCTTGATAGATACTGGGGCAGTTGTAGGTGATATGCCCCTGCGCCGAGTCCCTGACCGGAGCGGTAAAAACCTCACCGTCCGGTATATTGTAACGACCGTCGCACTTGATCCCCGGCAGACCGTCAATACTGAAGTGAAGATCCGTGTCCGGCGCAACGATGCGCACTTTCCTGGTACTATCCATCAGTTTCTTCAGCTTATCCTGCTTTTTGGACTCCTTCTTCCAGTCTATACAGCAGGCCGAGAAGAGATAGTCCTCGTATTCCTCCAGACTCATCCTGGCCTCTTGGGCAGCGGAGTTGGTCGGGTAGCGTGTCACTACCCAACGGGTATGCTTGACACGCTGATCCAGCAACGGCTTTGTGACCTTCTGATAAGCCACCATGGCCGATTGTCGGGCATTGGCCATCACCATGGAGTTGTCTCCGGCAGAGATGCCGATGTAGACGGTAAGCGTTTTATAAAAATCCAGTTTGTGCTGGGGAAAGTGCTCAAGCTGCTGTTTGTTTGCCTGATTGTAAAATTTACGGTCAATCTCAGGAATCGAGAATGTGTACTCCACATATTTGGCGCCTCGCTTCAAACAGAGCGCGTAGAGTTCCTTTACCAGTGGCGCTGCTTCAAGTCCCGCAGCATTGATCAGCACCACATCCCCTTTTTTTACCTGGGTAGAATAATCAACAAGGATCTCGGCAAACTGTGTAATCCGTGGATCTTTCATGGAGTTTCCTTTCGAGAAAAAAGTGACATGCGTTTATATGTTATTTTTGTTGTCCTTGTAAATGATTGTAAATATCAAACCAATCAATTTTGATTGAAGGTTTCTCTTCAGGTGTTGTTTGGTTGCGGGTTGACCAGATTTCTCAAGCCATCACGAAATTGTTGGAAACTTGGTGAACTGTTGTTTTCTATGTCCATCTTCGGAGCAATATCACGCGCCCAGATTCGTTTTTGCCTAAGGCACTGTATTTCACCCTGCTTCTTTAATGACGCGTGACCTCCAGGACAAACAACATCGGCAAGTTTTTCCCATGTGCCGCATTGCGAATCCTGTACATATCCAACAAGAATGCCCTTGTTGGCATTTGGGTATGTCTGCGCCAATGCGGTATTATCACCCAAATACCAGGCTTCTAGCTCTTCTATGGCAATTCTGAAAAGACTTTTCATCTCAGGATGACAGTCTTTGAGCAGAGCTGTCAGACTCCGCTTGAATTCCTTGCAATCAGGGTGACTGTCAAGATCAAGAAGTACCACTACAGCCTCATTCTTCTGTAGTGATTTGCTGTATGCCCGTAGTTTAGATGGGAGATTATGAAGAAGAGTCGTGTCTCTCGGATTTGGTTTTGTTTCCGGATGGTCTGGCAATCTTCCTAAACCACGATGTTTGTGAATCCGCCATGTATGGGGTTGTTTATACGAGCCAAGAATTTTGGTCAGTAATGGCTCCAAAGCAATAAGTTCAGATTGGCCTTCCACAAGAATTTCAAGATGCATGTATCACCTCGGGTCCAGATAATCGCTATACCAGAGGCTTCCAAGAGGCTGGCCTTCCTCAACCATGTTCTTGACTATCTGATTATCGCTTGCCCTATGTATAGCTGAGAAGCCATCATCACCTTTTTCCATCACCCATACCTCTTCTGGATTGAGAGCATCTACCAGGTAAGGTTGATGTGTGGTGACAAAAATCTGAGACCTTTCATTTTTCCTTTCTGCATGCTCACGGAATTCAAATACCAATGTTTCTAGTAGTTTATGATAAAGGCCGTTTTCCGGTTCTTCGATACAGATGAATGGTGGCGGATCAGGATCTTCAAGCAGCAGCAAATACGCAAACACCTTCAAAGTACCGTCAGACATCTGCATATGCGTAAACGGCACGGCAAACCCTTTATCTTTGAAGAGGAGATATAGGTTGTTTGAGTAGTCATCCTTATGCGTACTGATTTCACCAATGCCTGGAATTTTGTCAGAAATTCGCTGCAATATTCGATTAAAACGCTCTTTGTTAATATCTCTTTCCATATACTGGACAACATTGCCTAGATTATCGCCTTTTACATTCAGGTGTCTCTGTGGGCCTGCTTTGGGTAATTCCCTGGCAGCGTTTGGATCAAAATAGCTTAAATACCATCCCTCAATAAATCTTCTGAAAGCCGAAATTCTAGGGTGTTGTTTTAATGAACCGAGTGTTGCTATCCCCAATTTGCGATTATCATCAAGTTCAATAAATTCAGTTTCAGCACTTTCATCCGCCTGTTCAGCTTCTTTAAGGCTTGCAAAGAGATCATCCATGGTTTTTTTGTCTTCATTAATTTGCTTACCCTCAGCATTGCCTTTCCAGACAATGCCTTTCCCTTCATTCAGAATCAGAAAAGAAAATGGGCGGCCTTTTGCTTGTCCTTTACGACGTTGGCGAAGTCTTTCTTTTTCAACATACAGCTTCCCGCTATTATCAATGTTAATTGATAACTCATACGTTATTGGCAATGCCTTTGCCTCTTCTTTGTAATATAGTTCAAATTTAATTGGTCCAGTTTGTTCCTGTGATCTGATCTTTTCAAAACCACCACGGCCCCTTGCGAAGCAGGCATCTTCAACACCAAGTTTCAGACAATCAGCAATAAATCCGAATGCATCAAAAATGGTGCTTTTCCCTGCACCATTTTTTCCGATAACAACTGTCAAGGGTGTCAGCGGCTTGGCTTTTTGCGTATTCCAAACTTTTCCAAGAGTTACGTCTTTAAGAGCGCCAAAATTCTTAACCCTGAATCCTTCAATGATAGCCATTGTTGCCTCCTCAATTCCCTGCAATTATAAGTATAATTTGCTAACAAATAGTTTCGACTTCTTATACCACAAGACAAGCGAAGGAACGTCTTGGGTTACTCTCATCACACAAAACCTTCAGATAGTGTGCCTCATTGTCGTAGTGTGTAAAGGCGCTGCCAGTATTGTAAGGCGGGTCAATAAATACGCACTTCACACTGCCTGCAAACTCCTGCTCCAACGCTTTCAGCGCCAGCAGGTTGTCGCCAAAGATGAGACGGTTGTCGAAAATATCGTTATCCGTTACCTGGTGCGGCGCATGGCAGGATTTTTCAGGATCTTCCAGTAGAATCCGCAGCTCCAGCTTTGGCCGGTTTTCTTTGCTGATCCAGGTTAGTTCAAACTTTTGTTTTTTCATCTGATTCCGATCTCCAAATTATGCGACTGGCCCGTAGCCAGCCTAAAATAGGGCATGTAAATCCTCATTACCGACTGCGTTTTAGATCCGGAAATTCGAATATCAAATGATGGCAGTGGAACGTAGAGGGATATGGTTTTCCGGCCGGAACAGGGCGAACATGATGAGACAATTTTTGAGGGCGAGAGGGAAAAGCAGGGTGTTCTTCAAGTTTACAGGGGGCCTTCATAGAAATATTGTGGAACGCATCGACAGGCGTCCCGGTCAGCAGATAACCGAGCATGGCTCCTTCGCTGGAAAACGGCGCATAGCGGCACTTCAGAAACTGCTCTCTCACGTCATCGACATATTCAGAAACTGTACCCGCTGTCTCTAAGACCTTTGCCTCCATTGGCCACATGATTCGCTCATCTGCGCACAGGACAAAGGCGATATCGTATTCGGGCGGCTGTGCTGGAACAGCTTTCATCGTTTCGCGCTCAAAAGGACCGTGCTGAACATAGAACGGTTCATCACCCGTCATAGCTCGATGAATACGCGGTTCCAGCAATTGTGTAATACTTCGCTCCAAATCTCTGCAATCAACAAATGGGCTGTCTTTCTTCACCTGGTCGTAAGCCTGCCAAATAAAGTCGAGCAGTATATCAGATTGATTACGGCACCATGCCTCGGCAAGCTGAGTGAAATCCTGATGAGGCATTTGCTCCTCTTTTTCGAAAATTGAATTATTGAGCATGCGCAAGTTATTTGACTCTTGTGGCAGACTGCCACCGCGCGAAGTCGGCTGCCACCTCGTCTGCATCGAGAAGCCCCATGCTGCGTGTCCAGTAGCGACAGGTATCCGGTTTAAGAATGAAGATAGTTGGCGTATTACCACGGTGGTCATATACCTTCGCCACACGTTGATGGTAAATGCTTCCACAGCTCGATTTATTACTGCGGAGCCAAGTCTGGTTTAATGTTTCCAATTCGGCCAGAAGGTCAGGTGTATCAAGCGCCTCTGTACGGAACTGTTCATCGTTCAAGCCATTCAACTCAAAAGCGACTAAACGGTAAGGCAGAAAGTCTCTGCCGGTCTCTTGAAAAACCGTTGCTGTAATACGCTTGTCTTGACCGAAACCAGCCTTCAGTACACGAATGAAATACTCACAATAGCTGCGGAGTTCAGGTTCCTTAGTTTTGTCTATGTGTCGTCGCGTCTGTTTTCGCCCTGGAGAGTTGGCGGCACCTTTGAAATCTTCTAGGGTAATCTCGCAAAGATCCTCAATTAGCGCCCATTCTGCGTCTTTAAGTTCAAAGGCCTCGCGAATTTTGACATCAATATCTTTGTAAGTTTGAATTCCTTCAAGTATTCCTGCCATTGGCTTAGGAATTGGAATACGCGGAATCTCGCTAGCTAACGCTTCAGGCCGATAAGCAGAAAAACGTCCGCTAGTCAAAAACAGGAAATAAACAGCCAATATGCTGTTATAAGAAAGACACGCTGCTTCTAAGAGAGACTCTTCCCCCTCTGAAGCGCAAACAGAGAGATAACTCTGTGAGCAAAGAGCCCCACGCCCCAACTTGTCTGGGATTACCATCCTTGCTTGAAAGCGTTTCTTTTCGACCGACCAGCCTTGTTTAATCAATAACTGTGGAGCAGAATACGTGGATCCCTTTCGGGGACGTTCTGCAACTGGATCATTATTTAGCGGCAATTTATCGGCTTCAAGGAAAGTCAGCGAGGTTCCGGGAAAAGAATCTTCATCCTGTATTCGTCGATTAAATAACCAATTGTGTACATTTTGACGTTCAGGATTTTTCCCCCAAATAATTCCTTCCTTACTACGCACACGTTCAGCTTTTTCTAAACTTGCCAAGCTTTCAGCTGTTCTAAGTCTTTTAATAAGCACCCAATCCCTTTGTTGTCCCCATATAAATGCGCTCCAAATATCAGGATCTAATGCTGCATCCATTGGATGAAGCATTTTTATATCAATTGCCTCGACTATGATATTGAACTCGTCCGCAATATCTTCCACTTGCTTAGGACTAATATAGACGAATCTATCATTGCTCTGGGAAAACGGTTTGAAGGTCGCTATGCAAGAAGGCGCTATAGGAGTTTGCGTCGCGTGGGTTTTGCGGTTGAAGACCTTGAACCGCAATGCCGACAGGTTGATGACTTCATCAACGCGGAAGGTCGTAAAAAACTTCTTGCGGAAATCGCAATTTTTGCCGCTTCGCTTAAAAAGCAGAGAACTTGCGGATTGAATCATGGAGATCGTCCCGTCAGGTTTGGTCAGTGCCGCAGCCTTGGGGAGAAAGAGCGTGCCGATTCCTTTATTTGCCACCGGCCATGGATGCGTTTTATCCTTCGCCCACTGCTCGGCCGCTTCCGTCAGGAGTTTCTCGCCCCACGGAGCGTTTCCAATCACAAGGTCGTAGCTGGCAGCGTCTTCTTTGGTGCGGAAACCGGTTCGGTCCTCCTCGAAAAAATCGGAGTTAACAAGCCGATGCTCCCGCATTGTCGGGAATACAACCTGTGACCAGTAGTATTTCGGGTCAATCTCATCGCACATGGCAAGGTAGAGGCTGAATGAAGCCACGCGTACTGCGTGTGGATCTTTGTCCACCCCGAACAGATTTTTCTCCAACAAACCGCGCAGGTTTTCGGCACGGATAGTCTGGTCGGGATGCGCCTTCCTCCAGCGATGTATTAACCGCTGGAAGGCCTTCACGAGAAACACCCCTGAGCCACAAGACGGGTCAAGAACCTTCAAGTTCCATGCAACGCTATCCCACGGCAGTACGCGATCCAGAATGAAATCCACAAGATGTGGCGGAGTATAATAGATACCCTCGCCGGACGCTCGCTCCGTAACA
>JBAYZR010000161.1:0-8040 GCA_041672425.1 Pedobacter sp.
ATTCGAGTTTTCAATCGGCAGTATGTTTTAGTTTAGACTTAATCACCACACAAAGGAGAAGGATTTATGAGAAGGTTCGTTCTGACAGCACTACTGGCAAGCTTTATCATTTCAACCACAGCTTTTGCGGCCGATCTCAAGCTTGGCTATATCGACATGCAGCGGGCGCTTAATGGCTCCGAGGCAGGTAAAGAGGCCAAAGAACAACTGGCGACACGTCTCAAGAAATACCAGGACGAAATCAATGTCAAACAAGAGGATCTCAAGCGTCTGAAGGACGAGGTAGAAAAGCAGGGAACCTTCTTAAACGATGCAACCAGGGCGTCAAAGGAAAAAGATTACCAGCAGAGGCTGAAAGAATTTCAGCGCTTTACCAAGGATGCCCAGGACGAGCTGCAAGGTAAAGATGAGGAATTCACCCGCAAGATTCTTGAGGGAATGGAAAAGGTTGTCCAGGAGTATGGCCGTAAAAACGGCTTCACCTTTATATTCGTCAAGAACGAAAGCATGCTTTTTGTCGATGACAAGGTTGACCTGACCGAAGAAGTACTCAAGCTGTTCAACGCCAATCGCAAGAAATAGGCGCACCTATGCTCCCTGCAAAGACACTTAAAGAACTGGCTGACTATCTGGGTGGCATCATCCGAGGCGATGAGGCCTGCCAGGTCAATGGCCTGGCGCCGCTGGAAGCAGCAGGGCCCGACAAGGTTACCTTCCTGGCCAATCCCAAGTACGCAGCCAAGGTTGCCGAAACCGGCGCCGGGGCCGTACTCATGGCGCCGGGAGCGGAGAGCTACGGCAGAAATGTCATAGAGGTTGCCAACCCGTATCTGGCCTTCGCCAAGCTATTGACCCTGTTTTATGTCCTGCCCCATGCGCCGCAGGGTGTTATGGCCGAGGCTCGCCTCGGAACAAATGTTTCTCTCGGCAATGACATCACCGTTTATCCCGGCGCCATCATTGGTGACAATGTCAGAATCGGAGATCGCTGCGTGCTTTACCCCGGTGTGGTAATCTACAATGGCGTAACCATAGGAAACGATACAACCATCCACGCCAACGCTGTTATCCGCGAGCGTTGCCGTATCGGCAACCATTGCGTTATCCAGCCTGGCGCGATCATCGGTAGTGATGGTTTCGGATATGCCCCTGATGGCCATGGCTACTACCCCATCCCCCAGATAGGGATTGTCGTGCTGGAGGATGACGTTGAGATAGGCGCCAACACCTGCATCGACCGGGCAGCCTTGGAAGTGACACTGATCAGGCGTGGAACCAAACTCGATAATCTGGTGCAGATTGCCCACAATTGCCAGATCGGCCAGGATTGCATGATCGTCTCCCAGGTTGGAGTTTCAGGCAGCGCCAAGATTGGCAACCATGTTACACTGGCAGGTCAGGTAGGTATCGCCGGCCATCTCTCCATCGGTGACAACGTTTTGGTTGGCGCCCAATCAGGAGTACCCAATACACTGGCCGCCAACGCAGGATACAGCGGTACTCCTGCCATGCCCCACAGGGATTGGCTCAAAGCCATGGCGGTCGTGCCAAGGTTGCCTGAGCTGAAAAAAACTGTCAGCACGTTGGAGAAAAGAATTGCTGAACTGGAAGCGCTGGTAAAAAACTAAAACTATCCATCGAGGTTACCTATGTTACTGGATGTCAACGCAATCATGAAGATTCTTCCCCACCGTTATCCCTTCCTGATGGTAGACAGGATCGTTGAGTTGGAGCAGGGCAAGCGCTGTGTGGGAATGAAAAACGTCACCATCAACGAGCCTTTCTTTCAGGGTCATTTCCCTGGACACCCTGTCATGCCTGGTGTGCTGATCATCGAAGCAATGGCGCAGGTTGCCGGCATCATGGCCTATCTAGCCTCCGATGATGCGACAAAAAAGAAGGTCACGTACTTCATGTCCATCGACAACGCCAAATTCCGCAAACCGGTTTTTCCCGGAGACCAGCTGCGCATCGAAATCGAAACAACCTATTGCAGACGGGGTATATGGGGTGTCAACGGCAAGGCTTACGTGGGCGATACGCTCGTCACCGAGGCCGCTCTGAAGGCAACCTTTGCCGATGCGGCAGAGTAAATAAAGTCCGTAGAGAGGTAATGCATCTCTACCAGGGAGAACCTGAATGATACATCCCAGCGCAATTATCGATACCAGCGCACAACTGTCAGCAGGCGTGGAAATTGGCCCTTACGCCATCATCGGCAAACATGTCACCGTAGGTACAGGGACCACCATCGGCGCTCACGCCGTTATCGGCGACTGGACGACCATCGGAGAGAACAACCAGATCTTTCATCAAACATCGGTGGGCGCTCCTCCCCAGGATCTGAAATATCGTGGCGATGAATGCTGGACGCGTATCGGTGATAACAATGTCATCCGCGAATTTGCAACTATCCACCGCGGCACTGTTACCGGTCATGGCGAAACCATAGTCGGCAGCAACAATCTCATGATGGCCTACTCCCATGTGGCCCACGACTGCATAATCGGTGATGGCGTGGTCATGGCCAACGTCGCAACCTTGGCGGGTCATGTAACGGTTGAGGACAACGTCATACTGGGGGGCTTGGTGGCTGTGCATCAGTTTTCAACCATCGGAGCATTTGCCATGATCGGCGGAGGCACAATGGTTGGTCTGGATATCCTCCCCTATACCATCGCCACTTCAGGAAAGCGTGACGCCAAGTTGCGCGGCCTCAATCTGATCGGCCTCAAGCGCCGTGGTTTTTCGGACGAAGCGATTAGCAACCTGAAAAAGGCCTATAAAACCCTTTTCATGGCAAATCTGAAACTACCGGACGCCATCACCCGCATCAAGAACGAAATAAGCGGCTGCCCCGAGGTTGATTACCTGTTGGCCTTTATCGAAAATTCCAAACGCGGTATCTGTCGCGGATGAACACACTTAAAACTGCCGTCATAGGCGTTGGCTACCTTGGCAACTTCCATGCCCAGAAATATGCCGCTATTCCAGGTGTTGAACTGGTGGGTGTGGTTGACAACGACCGGAAAAGGGCTGCGGATATTGCAGCGACACTTGGCACACATGCTTACAGTGACCATTGCGAACTTATCGGCAAGGTGGATGCGGTCAGCGTTGTCGTTCCAACCCAGTACCATTACTCCGTGGCTAAAGATTTCCTTGCAGCAGGTGTGCATGTCCTGATCGAAAAACCTATTACGGTCACAATCGAGGAAGCCGACGAATTAATAGCTTTGGCTGAAAATAACGGAGCCGTGTTCCAGGTCGGCCATCTGGAGCGCTTCAACCCGGTGCTGGTGGCCCTGGACGGGATTCTACAGGCGCCGTTATTCATCGAGTCGGTGCGCATCGCCCCCTTTAAGCCGCGCGGCACCGACGTCAACGTGGTACTCGATCTGATGATCCACGACATAGAAATAATCCAGCATATTGTCAAGTCCCCGGTGGAGCGAGTTGATGCCATCGGCGCTCCTGTCTTCACCGGCGAGGAAGATATCGCCAATGCTCGCATACTCTTTGAAAACGGCTGTGTAGCCAACGTTACCGCCAGTCGCATCAGCCTGAAGAGCGAGCGCAAGATGCGCATCTTCCAGCGGGACGTCTACATCACCCTTGATTTCCAGAACCGCAAGATACTGATTGCCCAGAAGGGGAGAGGCGAACTGTTTCCAGGTGTTCCCAACGTAAAGGTTGACGAACGGGAACTGGGCGAGGCCGACGCCCTGCGGAGCGAGATAGAATCTTTTATCGCAGCTATCCGCGAGGGGAAACCACCACAGGTAAGCGGTCGTGACGGCAGAATGGCGCTGGAAACAGCGCTCAAGATCAATCAGTCCCTCTGTCGGCGCTAGTTGTCGGACAAAACTTAATTAATTTACAGATTCTCAACACGAAAGGCTATGTCATGATACCCATGGTGGATCTGAAAACGCAATATCACAATCTGAAGACGGAGATCGATCAGGCCGTCCTGGACGCCATTGAGAGCACACAGTTCATCCTGGGGCCGAACGTCACTGCCTTTGAACAGGAAGCCGCTGCCTACCTGGGCGCCCCCCACGCCGTTTCCTGCGCATCGGGCACTGATGCCCTGCACCTGGCAATCCTGGCTTCCGGTATCGGGCCGGGCGATGAGGTCATAACCTCGCCATTTACCTTTATCGCCACGGCCGAGGCCATCTGCTATGTCGGCGCCACTCCGGTCTTTGTGGACATCGATCCAAGGACATTCAATATCGATCCTGTACTGGTAAAAGCAGCTATCACCACGCGCACCAAGGCAGTCATCCCTGTTCATCTCTTCGGGCAACCGGCGGACATGACAGAGATCACGTCGATCTGCGACACCCACAAGCTTCTGCTGATCGAGGATTGCGCCCAATCCTTCGGCGCTGCTGTCAACGGCCATATGACAGGCACACTCGGCAGCCTGGGTTGTTTCAGCTTCTTCCCCAGTAAAAACCTTGGATGTTACGGTGACGGAGGTCTGGTCACCTGCGCCACAGCTGAGCTTGCCGGGCAGGTCAGGATGCTGCGCAATCATGGCAGCCACGTGCGCTACCACCATAGCGTGATCGGCTACAATAGCCGTCTGGACGACATTCAGGCCGCCATCCTGCGGGTCAAGCTAAAGCGCATCGACGAGTTCAATGCGGGTCGCCGCCGAGTGGCGCACCTCTATTCGGAACTACTGAAGGATGTGGCCACTGTGCCGTTTGAAGATGGCAAAGGGGTGCACGTTTACCATCAATATACCCTTCTGACTGATCGTCGCGAGGGTGTCATGGCAAAACTGTCCGAACAACAGATCGCCTCGGCCGTCTACTATCCCATCCCGCTTCACAAGCAGGATGTTTTTGCCGAGGCATATGCCGGTATCAACCTGCCTGTGTCGGAAGATGTGGCTAGCCGCTGCATGTCGCTTCCGGTATATCCGGAGATGCCCGAAGAATCGACACGTCTGGTGGCAAAAACAGTCATAGAGGCACTGGTTGAACACTGAAAAAAAGCTTGCGCGACGTATAATGATTGTGGCTGGCGAGGCATCCGGTGATATCTACGGCGCCGATCTCGCACGAGAAGCACTCAAACTTGACCCAAACCTGCACTTCTTTGGCATCGGCGGCGCCCGCATGCGCGAGGTCGGCATTGAAATCCTTGTGGACTCTGCCGACATGGCCGTAGTGGGACTGGTGGAGGTACTAAAACACTTCGACGTTATCTCGACCGCCTTCCTGAAACTCAAGAAGATTCTTCTGAATGACCGCCCCGACCTGCTGATCCTGATAGACTATCCCGGCTTTAACCTGCGTCTGGCCAAAGTGGCCAAAAAGGCCGGTGTCAAGGCGCTGTATTACATCAGCCCCCAGATCTGGGCCTGGCGTCAGGGACGCGTCAAGACGATCGCCCGGCTGGTTGATCATATGGCGGTCATATTGCCGTTTGAGGCGCCTTTCTACGAACGTGCCGGTGTTCCTGTTTCCTTTGTGGGCCACCCCATGATTGATATGGTCAATGTCAGTATGGATCGTAATCAGGCCGCAGCCAGCTTTGAACTTGATCCAGCCAGAAAGATCGTGGGGCTTTTCCCTGGCAGTCGCAAGAACGAGATCGAGCGTCTGCTGCCTGTCATTGTCGCGTCTGCCGTAAAGCTGAAAAAGCGTTTTCCCGGCATTCAGTTCGTCCTGCCCCTGGCATCCACCCTGAACAACGATGACATTACCCCTCAACTCAAGGCATCCGGCCTTGATGTAACCATGACCGGTGAGCGGATCCATGACATGATCCGGGCCTGTGACGCTGTTATCTCCGTTTCCGGCACAGTCACCCTGGAGATCGCCCTGGTTGGCGCCCCCATGGTGATCATCTACAAGCTGTCACCCCTCACCTTTCAACTGGCCAAACACTTGGTGAAGATCGACAACATCGGTCTTTGCAATATTGTGGCTGGAGAAACCGTGGTCAAGGAACTCATTCAGAATGAAGCCAATCCCTGTACAATCTCAGCCGAGATCGCTTCAATCCTGACTAATGCAGAATACAACAGTGACATCAGACTTAAACTTGCTGCCATCCGTGCTAAACTGGGCTGCGGCGGGGCCTCGATTAATGTGGCCAAACTAACTCTCGCATTAATGGAACACCCATGTCCCCAACACTGAAGCGCACGCTCGGATATTTCAAACCATACTGGAAGTTGCTGGTGGTTTCAGCACTCTGCTCCTCTGTTGTAGGAGGCATGGATGCCGGAATAATAGCTCTGACCAAAAATGTCCTTGAAAAGATCCTGGCCGCCAAAAATACCGCCATCTTCCTCCTTATCCCACCGGGGATCATTTTATTGTTCGCGATCCGAGGTGTTACCCGTTTCACCTACGATACAAGCATCAAGCTGGCCGGTCAAAAGGCTGTTCAGGACATCCGCAACGACATGTATGCAAGTAACATCCGGCTTGACATGGCCTTTTATAACCGTAACGCAGCAGGCGAGTTGATGTCGCGCATGGCCAACGACATCGGCGCCATGCAGGAAGGCATTGCCAACATCGTCACCGGCCTGTTTCGCGATCTGATTTCAGTTATAGCGCTACTTGGATATCTCTTTTACCTCAACTGGCAGCTGGCCCTCCTCTCATTCGTTGCTATCCCCGCAACCGCTTATCCCGCGCGACTTATCGGCAAAAAGATCAAGAGCGCCTCAGGACGGAGCCTTAATGTCATGGGAGGTATCACGGCTATTCTCCAGGAAACCTTTTCCGGGGTTAAGGTAATCAAGGCGTTTGGATTGGAGAGCCGTTCCATTGATCGCTTCCGCGCCGCCAACCTGAATTATTTCCATCAGATGCGGAAGTATATCAAGTATGAGTCCCTGGCCACGCCGGTCTCAGAGATAATCATCTCCTTTGGTGTTGCCGGTGTAGTCTATTTCGGCGGTAGCCAGGTACTGTCGGGACATATGACTTCTTACGATTTGATCGCATTCATTGGATCCATGGTAATGCTTTCGAGGCCGGTCAACAAGCTACAGGGGACTTATAGCACACTCCAGCGTTCAGCCGGGGCAGCAGAGCGCGTCTTTCACCTCCTTGACGAGCCCAGAAGCATCATCGATCACCCCGATGCCATCGTTATCGGTCGTTCTTCCGGTGTGGTCGAATTTCTCAATGTCTCATTCCGCTATGGTGAAGATCCGATTCTCCAAGGGATTTCCCTCTCTGCATCCAAAAACCAGGTAATTGCCCTGGTTGGGCCGTCGGGAGGAGGGAAATCCACGTTGGTATCGCTGCTTCCCCGCTTTTATGACGTAACCGATGGCGCCATCACTATCGATGGCCACGACATCCGCAATATCATTCTCGATTCCCTGGTTGCACAGATCGCGCTCGTAGATCAGGAAACAACCCTGTTCCATGAAAGCATTGCAAACAACATCCGCTACGGCAAACCGGAGGCTACGATGGAAGAGGTTGTCGAAGCCGCTACTGCTGCCTATGCGCATGACTTTATCATGTCGCTGCCTGAAGGCTACGATACAAGTATCGGTGATCGGGGCGTACGGCTTTCAGGCGGCCAGCGGCAGCGCATCTGCATCGCCAGGGCACTCCTGAAAAACGCGCCGATTCTCATTCTGGACGAGGCAACCAGCGCCCTGGACACGGAAAGTGAACAAATGGTGCAAAAGGCATTGGATAATCTGATGGTCAATCGAACCACCTTCGTCATTGCCCATCGCCTGTCAACCGTGCTGCACGCCGATCAGATCATCGTACTTGAAGGCGGGCGTATTGTTGAGCGAGGGACACACGACAGCCTGCTGACCAACAGCGGTCTCTACAGCCGATTGCACTCGCTACAGTTCACTGACCGCGACCCCGCAGCAATACATTCCAGCAAACCATGAAACGGATCATTTGGGCCATTCAGGCAGCTGTTTTCTACCTCTTTACCTGGACAATGGCAACCATTCCCCAGCGATACATTCACACCACCGGTCGTAAAATAGGCCATCTTCTGTTCCTGCTGTTGGCCAAACGGCGT
>JBAYZR010000162.1:0-8034 GCA_041672425.1 Pedobacter sp.
AGTTGACCGCCACAAAAGGTTTTAGAGACCGCGGGCTCATGCCGTGAATTGCCTTGGCCAGGAGTTCCTTGCCGGTTCCTGTTTCACCTTGAATAAGCACGGAGGTCGAACTGGCCGCCAAGGAGGGGAGCATATCAAAAACGGGCCGCATAACTTGGCTGTGGCTGATAAGATCGCCGATCCGGAAACGTCCTTCCAGTTCCTTTCGTAGCGCCACTATTTCACTTAAATCACGGAATGTCTCGGCACCACCGATAACCTTTCCATCACAGTCACGCAGTACTGCGGTAGAGACGCTGATGGGGATACGTTCCCCCTCGGAATCGATAATATACCCGGACTTGTTGATGACCGGTTTCCCGCTCTTCAGTGTCCCTTGCAGGGCGCATTCCGCCTCGCACATACTGGATTTGAATACCTCGGAGCAAAGCCGCCCCAACGCTTCTTTGCGAGGTATGCCGGTGATCTCCTCCGCTGCCCGGTTGAAAGAGGTTACACGCCAGTTCAGGTCAACCGTGAACACACCGTCGGAGATGCTTTCCAGGATAGCGCTGGTTGGGGCAAAAAATGCATTACCTTTGTTTTTATCAACCATGGAATAACCATTGACGTAGCAGACACATATTATTGATTCGAAGAGTCGGCATAAATAACTCACAAAACAGCGTGACGTCATCTCATTTTTGGCAACTCATCAGTTTACTTTTACCGGTACGGGAATGGCTCAAAGTGACCTGGGAGAATACAGTTTTCAAGGGCTCCAGCCCTCCCTTGACAAATTCTTGAGCGTCTTTTGAACCCATGGAAAGCATTCTCACGTAAAAAAGGAGCTTAATAAGCGGATGTCGTGGAACTTCATGTTCCATGAGCAGCACGTAGCCATCGGGTCGCACCACCCGTTTCATTTCTCGCAGGGCTTTTTGCCTTATTTCACCCTTTAATTCATAGAGTGCATGGGAACAGGTCACCACATCAAAACTGTTTTCATCAAAGGGGAGTTCCGCAGCATCCCCTTCGACGAAAATTACCCGGCCATTGATGTTTTTCTCCTGAGCTTTGCGTAGCATGCCATGAGAAAAATCGTAACCTATAGCCACTGATTCCGGATAGCGCTCCTTAAATGTTAAAATCACTGATCCGGTTCCGCAGCAAATATCAAGAATACGGGGCACTGGTTTTTTTTCCAGGTGGGCTGCATCAACCAGAAAATTTCGGGTATCATCTTCATCCCGCCGGGAATGCAGCCGGATAAAGGCATCGTAAAAATGGGAAAAAATATCGTAATACCTGCGGCGCCCCGATCTGAGTTGTGTCATACAAAACTTCCCTCTGCGATCAATACCTGTTCATTCTCCGTTGATGGGCATTCCGAGGTGATTCACAACTCTCCCGGAATGTGGCATATTCCACCAGCGTTGTCAGTTAGGTAATTGCGTTAGCGCTAAAAACCCTGCCTTGTCCCCTCACCCGGCCTTCGGCCACCCTCTCCCAGTGGGAGAGGGGTTGATTATTATCCCTTCTCCCTTGGGGAGAAGGTGCCCCGAAGGGGCGGATGAGGGGGTTTTTGAGGTGCTGCAATTACCTAACGGACAACGCTGATTTTCCGCAGGATTACCCCACCGGTGGAGTTTTTCCGGAAATGGTTGACCGGTACTGCTGTACCGCCGCATACAAGGCGGAAGCGGCCATGTTCGAACAGTGCATTTTTTCTTCCGGGAGACCATCCAAGGCTGCTGCAATTTTTTGGTCAGTAAGAGTAAGCGCTTCGTCAAGACGCTTGCCCATGACCAACTCCGTAGCTATTGAAGAGGTTGCTATGGCTGCGCCACATCCTTTGATGAGAAACTTGATGTCGAGAATGATGTCATTTTCGATCTTGAGAAAAAAAACAAGCGCGTCACCACAGCTTGGATCGCCTGCCTGTACCACCACGTTGGCGTCTTCCAGGGATCCGATGTTCCGCGGATTATGAAAATGATCCAAGACCTTTGCTGAATAAAGCTCACTCATGTAAATATTCCTTTCATACAATCAGGCTAATCTTTTGCAACGCTTTCTTCCGGCCCTGATAAACAGGATAATTGCGTTAACAAGACGGGATTATCTTCTATTTCCGGAATGTTGCCGGAAATTGCCAGAGCCTTCTGCCCGGCAAGCGCCTGCGCCACTTTGCAGCGAGCGTTGGAGAGAAGACGCTGTACCGTGCCGCGTGATACACCCATGCTTACTCCCGCTTCCTCCTGGGTCATTCCTTCGCCGTCACACAGGTGCAGGGACTCCAGTTCGTCGTGCGCGAGTTGAATGATTTCCATATCCTTGAGTGGGACGCCGACCGGTTTAAAGACCGCCGCATATCCGGCCCGGTGAGGACAGATACAGATTCTCGGTTTACGTGGACGAGGCATGTTTATTAGTGGGAGCATCCATTACTGTGACCATGACCGCCGCAGGTATGACCCGGCATATATTCCGGCAGTCCACTCGCCCGGAAGAGCGCAATGTTTTCAGCAATTGTTCCATCGTGCGCCTGAAAAACCCGCATTCCAGCGCCATTTAGTTTTTGCAGCGCGCCGCCGCCAATACCGCCAACCACTATTGCATCCACCTGATGGCCACCAATTCCCGCTACCGGATTGCAGGCCCCATGCTGATGGATCTGGTCGCTGTTGTTGATCGACGTTACTTCGTTGCTGATCATGTCCACCACGACAAACCCGGGCGCAGACCCGAAATGCCCATACACCATACTCTCCAACCCTTGATTTTCCATAACCGGAAAACATACTTTCATTGTGTACCTCCATTTGTAATGTGTATATGCACAAAATAACATTCGGGATACTTGATGTCAATCTTTATCACCGGATTTTTTTTGAAACGGATATACCAGCAACCCGAAGGAAACCGTAATTACGATAAATAATATTATTGAGATTGGACTGGAGGCGCGGATTTTCTGAATTATCGCGGAATGACAAAGAAAATTAGTATTGCTATGCCTATAAATAACTGTTCTGGTGAACCACCTCTTCTAGCCATTGTTAACCTTTTCTTTTGATTTATCTTTGCGACCAACATGGCTTTGACCTGCCAGGTTTTCGGGCAGGTCGTAAGCCTTGTTGAACCTCGAATTTTCGATTAATGTTTAAAAAATGGGGAATGGAGATTTGACCCTCATCCCACTTCCCAAGCTAAGTCAACTAACTTAACTACGTCCCCTTACAGTCCAGTCAACTAACTTAACTACGTCCCCTTACAGTCCTTAACTACGTCCCCTTACAGTCCAGTCAACTAACTTAACTACGTCCCCTTACAGTCCTTCGTCCCCTTACAGTCCTTCCCTTACAGTCCTTTAACTACGTCCCCTTACAGTCCTTTGTTCATGCTGTCTGACGCTGGTGGCAGGTTTAGGCGACGCGGAGCTTTTTAGTTCGTCCGGTTGAGTGGGATGGTGTGCGGTCTGCTCGCTTTGGTTGCTCCCTTCCAATGTCCAAAAGTGCTTCTGGATGACGGGATGCTACCCGTAAAAGCACACGTGCCGGGCCTTCTGGTTTACGTCGGCCTTGTTCCCAGTTTCTCAATGTACCTACACTGATTCCCACAAGGTCTGCAAATTTATCCTGTGAAAGCCCAAATTGCTCACGTAAAGCGCGAACTTCTGTTTCTGGGAATTCAAATGTTCGAGATGGCTGCATTGTGCCTTTCATTATCTCTGCGCCTTGCTTCACGCTTGCCAATAGTTCCTGAAAAAGTTCATCATTCATGATATTCCTCCTCAACGATCTTCTTGAGTTGTTTAAGCTGGTCTGGTGTAAGGTTCTCCTGCACGTTTTTGGGATACATAAACAACAGCAGGATAGTACCTCTCTCCGTAAACCAGTAGTAGATTACTCTTGCGCCCCCGCTTTTGCCCCGTCCTTCCAAGCCCCATCGTACCTTGCGGAGTCCACCGCCGCCGGAAATAACTTTCCCCGCATCAGGTCGCTCCAGTAATGTCGCCTGAAATAGACGATATTCTTCGTCAGATAGGTTGGATAAAAGCTGTTTGGTAAATATCGGGGTTTCGATAATGATCATGAGGTGAGTATACGTCATTGGCGCAGTCAATGCAACGGAGAATTTTTAGAAAAGGGCAGGAGATTAGCCTGCCCTTGAGGAAACTTCAATCATCTACGACCATTTCCACCTTTAGTCGTATTGCCTGAAGGCTTATGTCGTGCGATATGGTCAACTTCGGTTTGACATAAATCATCTTTTGATGATCCACTTTTTGCCTCGGCATTCCTTCATCGTATGGGACTTTCACCCACTATCTCTCGCCGATTTTAACCGGCGCACCAAGGGCTGACCCCGCCTCTTTTCTTCTGTAAATCAGCTTCAATGGTATCGGGGCCAAGATCCTGTCCATCCGGCCAGCCTATTCCGGTAAAAAAGAGGTGTACTTGCTTGAAATAGGAGTCGTCCTCAAGTCGCTTAAAAAACTCGCTTCGGATATATGGAGCAACGTCAAAAATGCCGGAAATACCGTCTGAAAAAACAACCGCTACTTTTTTTCCTTCAAGAGGAGAAACACTTATTATCTTTTTCATAATCACTCCAATGGTTTAATAGGTATTGGGTTTTGTCCGCTAACGGCAAGTCGCCAATCAGTCACAAGGTCATCTTTGTGAATTTCAATCCAATTTACCCTGTTACAATTGCGCAACAATCAAAAAATCTGTTTTTATGTATGAATATCATATGCGACCGAAGTTTTACCACTTTCCTATTCTTTCAATCAATTGCTCGATGGTCAAGGTTGTTTTAAAAGAGTGAACCCCCGCATGGCAATTTGGTCATTGTTGAAGCAAGCCGCTGGTTTTCATTGAAGTTGGGAGAGGATAAAAAGTTGAAGGAGTTGGCGGAGCGGGTGAAGGGGGAGTTGAAAATATGAATAATGAAGACGCGACCCCTATCCCCCGCGTTAACGAAGACCGTCTGCCGCCGAGTGGTTGGAATAAGCAGCAGTTAAAAATTAGGATTCCTGGCCTTGATCAGGAGGGCTAACCTTCCGTTCGGCTTGGTTGCTGAAAAAAGTTTAAGTCCAAGAAAGATGACTGCAAGAAACATGTAAACAATAATGCCAATATAGAGCCACATGTAGCCACATCCAAACTTTGATTTGATAAAGTCACATGATAGCCAAACAGATACAGAGCATATTCCAATAAGAAAAGGGAAAAGTAACATAAAATCGCCGAGTGCAATTGGATTAGTCACCTTTTCCGCCTTAATCCTTACAGCTCCGCCGTAAACGGCTGGACAAACAGAATGCTCCCATACAAGCAAGCTTTTTCCGGTAACATTATTTATCTTTTCTTCAATGTTACCTATCTGGTTGCCAATGACATATATATGAAATAAATCATTTATTGGAAAGGTGAGTGTAACAAATACTACAGGTGCAAACGGTACGAAAAATAAATGGACAATATTTGCTGCGTTCTTAACAAGATGATTTCCGGTTTGAGGATCAATAGCAGCCTTAAAAAAGTCCTGTGTTGAGACGCCATAGAATGTCAGGGCGAGCGAGCCAATTGCAGATATGTATGTTAAGTAGTTGTGGAACTTTCGAATACCTTGTTTATGAATCAATTTTTCATTCCAAAGGTTGATATACTCCTGAAGAACAATGTGGTTTTCTTCCATATTTCCCTCCTTTTTACCGCGACAAAATCAACGCCAATTGAGAGCAGGCGAAAAACTGGGGACACTCCCCGTATTACGTTGAATTACTGGAAAATCTAGCAGAAAAACCAGGGAGAGTCCCCAGTTTTCACCTGATTTGATTTCCTGATTCGTTCTAATCTTCCGCTAAAAAGATTGTCATCCCCGAATGCCTTTATCGGGGATCCAGATTCCAAAGACTTAAAAAACTGGATTCCCGATTACTGCATCGGGAATGACAGGCTATCATCGAAGCAAGCGGAAGATTAGAACGAATCAGGTTTGATTTATCCTTTTCATTATAAATCAGGCAAGCGGGTGGTGATGGCTCCGCCCCAAATTTTTGATCATCTTCCACAATGGCCCTTTGACCTTGAAGAGTCGCATAGCATCCAGCATGGCGGAACTGGTGTTGACTTCAAGGCCCGGCACAACCCAGTTACTGCGCTGCATGGCCTCGAAAGTGATCAGCTCGGCAAACTCTTCTTGCACAACAGGGGAGATATAAAAGACCGGCTCAAGCAGCGACACAGATGCTTCAATAAGGCCTTCTTCAATCGCTGTCTGATATAAGGGTGTGTTGGGGTAGATACGGATACCGGTCATGGTGATGATTGCCGTGGGCTCCAATTCGTCCATCAGGGTAAAGCTTTCCATGATTGTTTCCCGGGTTTCACCGGGGCCACCGAAGAGCAGGTAGTGAGCGAAATCAACACCCCTCTCTTTGCAGAGCCGGGAGGCTCTACGCATGTCATCGGTTGTAAAGGACTTGCGCAGGTTGTTCAGCATGACCTGGGAACCGGAATCGCTGCCAAATTCAACGGCATCACAGCCGGCGGCCAGCATGGTGTCCATCAGCTCCGGCGTTATGAAACCGGGATTAATGAAGGCCGACCAGTTGACCGGCAGACGTTCAGCAGCCATGGCGCAACAGAGTTGTGCCGCGAAATCCGGCGGATAGTTGAAGATATCGTCCACAAAATAAAGGTAGGAAACACCATAATCCTTAATCAGCGTGCGAATCTCGGCCATGATTTCCGCAATTGGTCTGAGGCGCATCTCCCGTCCTTCCAGATGCGGGTAGGTGCAATAGCTACAGGCGAAAGGACAGCCTCGCTTGGTTTGCACATTGGCCATGCCACCTTCAAGGTGGTAGCGTTCTACGTTGAACAGAGAGCGCTCTGGTGTGGATATGGAGGAAACCAACTGTTGCGGAATAAAGGAGGATGAGCCGGGTACGACTACTCCCGGCAATAGCGATACATCCTGCTGCTGCTCCAGGCAGGCCAGCAGCCGGGGCAACGCTTCCTCCCCCTCTCCTGCTATACCGTAATCCGCGCCTACGGCGGCCAATATCTCCAGCGGCATCAGAGAGAAGCCGGAGCCGCCGATAATCACAATGGCCCGGGAGTGGCAAACCGTGACAATGTCCCGCACTCCGGACAGATAGGAGCGGCTGGCTGGCCAGGTAACATTATCCATGTTGCGTAGCGAGATGATGACCGCCTCCGGGAGATGGTTTGCCATGGCAGCAGCGACAGCGGCCTGCGAATCATTTTCAAAGCAGAGGTCCAGTACAGAAATGACGTGTCCGGCCAGAGTCAATGGACCAACCAGGAAGGAAAGGCCAATGGGAAACACCGGATACGGGTCGCGTTCGCGATTGGCTGATACGAGCAGGAGTTTCATGCAGACCTCAGCCATGCAACCATGCTGTCAACCCGCTCCGCGATCACTGTCGGCATCCTGTACTGAAGCACGCCGGACAGGTCGGTTATAGCGTGGGTTGTTACGCCGGTGGCCAGCTTGCGGCCATCCACGGCAACAATTTCGTTGATAAAGATCAATGTCGCGGCATCGCCGGGGCGCAGGCTGGTACGTACTATGATCTGCTCCTTGAAGCGGGCCGGACTCAGGTATTTGATCTCCAGGCTGACAACCGGACCAAGAAAACCCAATTCCCCCAATTGCTGCACATCGATCCCGAAACGCCCTGCCAGGTCGTTTCTGCCAACCTCCATCCAGGCCACGTAATGGCCATGCCAGGCCACATTATAGGCGTCGATCTCGTTGAAGCGCACCTGCAAAATGGTTTCGTGATATCTCATAATCCGCTCTCTACCCATCGGTTGAATTTTGTCAGGGACGAACCAGAGCCCACCTCGTAAAAATGCTTCACCCCTTCACGCTGAAGTGCGCGATAGGTTTTTTCCCAGAACACCGGGCGGCAGAGCTCCTCGACCAGAAAACATGGGATATCGGCGGCCTTCAGTCGACGTTGTTCAAGGTGATCCACCAGCGGGATATCGGGTTCGTAGAAGGTATAAT
>JBAYZR010000163.1:0-7976 GCA_041672425.1 Pedobacter sp.
TCAGCTTCGCCACGGTCAGCCAGATCGCGGTACTTGACAGCCGGTACCTCGATGTGGATGTCGATCCGGTCCAGCAGTGGGCCGGAAATGCGGGAACGGTAGCGGTGAATGGCAATCGGGGCGCAGGTGCAGGGATGGATAGGGTCGGAGAGATAACCGCAGGGGCAGGGGTGTGTTAACCTTTCTCTACTGTACTCACTTAAAACGGCACTCGTTCTCAATTCAAATTCCCCTCGAAAAACAGCAGCTTCCCGGTTATCCAGAATTTCCCGTTACCGTCGGTGAACACATCCGCAAGAAAAGAATGGATCTCGGCCTCCTCCAGAGAGAAGTCGCGGAGATCATCGGCGTCACCGAGGCCTCAATCTGGAACTGGGAACATGGCACCGAACCAGAACTGCAATATAATCCAAGAATTATCAAATTTCTAGGTTATATTCCGTTCGACTGCCCGGATGATACCGTGGGGCGGCTTGCGTGGTACAAGAGAGCGATGGGGATGAATCTGGATCTTCTCGGTGAGATAATGGGCCGCGATCCCGAACAACTGTCAGATTGGCTTAGTGGACGGCATAAGCCATTCAGGAAAAACAAAGATAAGATTGAGCGGTTTTTGAAAAATCAGGAAATCTCATGTCTGAAATAGGACGTAACATTCAGAAATCATCATTGATCTTTAACGGCCTACGAACCCGCTTAGGCAGCAAGGCCAGCCTATCGTCAATGTGCCTTCCATAGGTGTAGCGAGTAGTGTCCTCTTCATCGCTGAAAAGCTTTACTCCGACTATGTTGGCAACCTCGAATACCAAGCCGATCTCACACTTCAGATCACCACGCTCGATCTTCTGCAAGGTCCTTCTGGAAATACCCGCCCGTCCGGACAGCTCTTCCTCGGTCATCTTGCGCTCTTTCCTGCCGAGTCGAATGAGCTTGCCCAGCAGTTCAGCTGCATCCCGGGTCTGACGGAGATATGTGCGGTTCACAGGAGAAGCCATAAAGCACCAAATGAGTATTATCGTAGCCATATAGTGGCTCAATGAATACGATAGTATCCTTGCGGAAGAAAGAGTCAAGTTCCATATTATCCTTCAGGCTGTCCGGATAATGCTGTTCAGGCGTCTTTCGGTTTCAGAATAGGTAATGGTTCCCACGTGATGAAAGGTGTTATCCGGCGCTTGTAGCGGCCCAGATCATCATAGTGCATGACATCAAATACATCAGCAGAAGCGTTAAAATGCTGATTCGCCCGGTGCAAAGAGGCATACGACGGCACTATCCCGATAGTGTCCTGGGCCAGAAGCCGTTTGCGGACAGCCTCCGGATGAGAGATGGAAATGGGAAGCCCTGCCTCGTGAATTGCCATAAACATGCGTACCGTCTCTGCCAACCTGCCGGTCGCTTCCGCCCGCAGTTCCACCATAAATCCTTCTTTCCTGTAGTGTGGGCGCGACACGCTCAAGTCAATGTGCGTCGTATTGCCACCTCGCTTGATCTCCCACGGATGCCCGCCAATCGTTCTCTTCTGATGCTTTCCGTCAATCCAGTCGGCGAACTCTTCAGCAGAGCCAGAATCTATTTCGAGAAGCCCTTCATGCCTGCCATCGGCAAAGCGTGAGTACATTTCCTTTCCTGACATGTTTTCATCGACATGTTCATCATCTCGTTTACTCGCGATGTAGGCTATCCGGCAATACCCGAAATAATCGGCTGCCGTCATGGCTTGAATTTCCGTGTTCTCCGCCTTATTGAAAAAACCATCCTCAAACAGACGCACAAACGCCATGGTGCAATCTCTGCCCAGTTCAGTATCAAGGCGATACACAGCGGGCAGAGAGACTCTGATGATCGAGTGGGGAACCTTGCCATACCGGTTGCGAAGAGGATATTCCTCGCGAACCAGTTTATTGGCCTTGATCCAGTCTTTGCGCACGGCCTTCAGCCAGACAAGAGCCGACGTGATGAGCCGTTCCCATGAAACAACTGATCGACCTTGCTTGTGTACCTGGAAAGATGGAACGCCACCGCTGGAGAGAATCCTGATGTCATTATCAGGCACAATCTCCAGGGTTCCACTTTCACCATTGATATTTGCGATGTAATAAGTGTCCCGGTATCTGCTAACGCGAAGATTCTCCCAGCAGTTGGTCTCGGTCGGACAGACGATATCCCAGATGCGGTCCGAAGAAGACAGCGTATAGGTGAAATCATCCAGTTCCTGAAGGAGTTTGTATGTTGAAGCTGACAGAGTCATGGGGAGCACGATAGTTTACTCAACACGGCACGAGCGGACGAAAGCGGCAAATGGTCGTATATCCCCACCGTATGAAGCGGCATCCAGAGCTTCCATATATTCCTTGCGTCGTTCTACCGGAATGATGGTCCAACTGAAACCGCCAGAAGCCAGCATGGCATTCATCAGGAAACGGCCGATCCTGCCGTTGCCATCCATGTAGGGATGAATATAGACAAAGATGAAGTGACCCAGCACCCCCCTGACAGCCGAAGAGGACTCAGCTTCGAGCAGATCACATAACTCCGGCATCATCTCGCGCACGGCTTCCTTCGAGGGGGGCACATGGGTGGCGTTGCGGATATAAACCTGTGTGTTGCGGTATCCCGCAAGATCAACAGCCGACAGAATGCCGGCATCCACACTGGGTGAAAACAAACCCCGATACCAGGCGGCATGGTCTGAACGGAATGCCGTGCCCGGATTCGTTCCTGAAAATATTCTGCGGATCGTGACCATTACTTCATTGTGGGCCAGCCAGTAACCGCGGGCAGCCATGGCATTACGGGCTTCGGAATCCTCCCGGGTATTTTCCGGGTTCCAGTCACCACGGGATACCCTCCTGATCAGTTCATCAGTTACCCGGTATCCTTCAATGGAGAGAGAGTGGTAGGCGTCCAGTTGGTACTGCTCCTCTATGCGGGACATGAAGCGATCGATATCATCTGGCGTCCCTGGTTCCTGTGGAAACAGTTCAAGAACCGGTTGGCGCATCTCATGCCACATCAGACGTATCCGCAGGGCATGGCGGGAGTCGCTGCGCGTCAGATTCATTGGCAGAAGTTCCGCGAAAGGATTGGATTCTGTAACCATGTAACCGGCAGAACGCATGGTTGCCAGAATCTGCTCGGCATGTTCCGTGTGCCCCACAGTCCGCAGCGCTCCGGCAAGCCGACCGGCGATGGTGCTGTGTCCACCCTCCAGAAGCTCCCGTAAAAGAGTGGATACATCCCTGACCCCGGAAAGAACGATCTGAGCATCACGGGCATGGTTCCGGTAAAAGGAGGGCGGAGCCTTGATCAGGGCAGTGTCAGACATGAGAACGCGAAGAGAACCGATCATCGTCACTTTGTCGGCACTAATGGGGTCCGTAACTTTATAGTCAAAGAGGCTGCAACCGTTCGGCAGGGAGAGAGTTCCGTTCTTTGCCAGGGGGGAGTGGACCGTGATCTGTTTCGGCAACAGCGTACTACCGGCATGGAGGGACAGGGACAGGTCGGGTGAAACATGCCAGTTATCACCGAAGCGTTCCGAGCAGTACCCGGCAATAAACTCACGCATGGCAGCAAACCAGGGGGTGCTGTCACCCTCCTGCTTATCCGGTCGGGACGGCATATACCAACCCTTGAGGATCTGTCTCAGGAAGCCATTTTTCACAAGTGAGGACAACTGGACTCGCTTGAGATCAGTAGACTTGATGACACTCTTACCGTTGTCCTGCATTCTCTTCAGGACAGTCAGGGCATCTGCCAGGTGTTGCTGGGCCGGACTGGTCTTCATGGTTACCTTGCTGTTACACGATTATTATTATCGAGTATTACAAGATTATTGTTGCAGTGGCAAGGAAAAGTTATCGTGATTGATCATGGAAAAGTACAAAAGAGCGATGGGGATGAACCTGGATCTATTGGGTGAAGCAATGGGCCGCGATCCGGAGCAACTGTCAGATTGGTTGAGTGGACGGCGTAATCCGTTCCGGAAGAACCGGGAGAAGATCGAACTGTTCTTGGAAAACCAGAAATCCTTCCTTCTGTCAGAGAAAAAAATCTGATTTGTTTCCTTTTCAGGAGGAAGTTACAGGCTGAGAGGATTCCCTCGTTTTTGTTGAACTGAAACATCATACTGAATCAAACTGAAACCCCTTGACATCAGTGCATAGAATAATTAACATGTAAGCAAGCATAAAGGGGAGTAGTTATCGGCTAGAGAAATGGCCGACCCGGTTTCCGTCAATACGGTCGAAAGACCCGGAGCCGCGACAGTATCCTGTAAACAAGACCTTTATCCAGGCATCAGGCCGGGGATAAGGGTTTTTTTATTTGTCCTCGGCGAAAAAAAGTTCCTTCGGGAACTGATTTCAATCGTCGGAGGCAAATACAATGAACAGCCTTAAAACAACCCTTCTTCTTTCTCTCCTCACAGTTCTCATGGTCACGATGGGTGGCGCCATCGGCGGCACGTCCGGCATGGCATTCGCCTTTATCATGGCGCTCGGCATGAACTTTTTCTCCTACTGGTTCTCCGACAAGATAGTCCTCAAAATGTACGGCGCCCAGGAGATCGGCGAGCATGAACATCCCGCCTTCTACGGCATGGTACAGCGACTGGCGCAGCGGGCAGGCCTGCCGATGCCGAAGGTCTACATCATCCCCGACCAGAGTCCCAACGCCTTTGCCACCGGACGCAATCCGCAAAACGCTGTAGTTGCGGCCACCGAGGGAATTTTACGAATCCTCACTACAGAAGAACTCGAAGGCGTAATGGCCCACGAACTTGCTCATGTCCAGAACCGTGACATCCTCATTTCGACCATTGCGGCCACCTTTGCCGGTGCCATCTCCATGCTGGGGAACATGCTCCAGTGGGGTGCTATGTTCGGCGCTGGCCGTAGTGATGACGAGGAAGGTTCAGGTGGTTTTATTGGTTCTCTGATGATGGCCATCATTGCCCCGATTGCAGCCATGTTGATCCAGATGGCGGTATCCCGTTCTCGCGAGTACATGGCGGATGAGTCCGGAGCACGAATTTGTGGACGGCCGCTCGCTTTGGCTAATGCCCTGCGCAAGCTCCACAATGCCTCACAGATGATCCCCATGCAGGATGCGCGTCCAGCGACAGCCCACATGTTCATCGTTAACCCCCTGACCGGTGGGGCCTTATTGAAGCTTTTCTCTACGCACCCTCCAATGGAGGAGCGTATCGCCAGGTTGGAAGGGATGGCACGATAAACGTAACTACTCTAGATCAAGGAGGAATGGAATGAACATCAAAATAGTCCCCTGCGTTGCCTTTGCCGGAGTCATGGCGCTTGTTGTCATGGGTAATAATTCATATGCCGGTGATGCCACGCCAGCTCCGGCGCTGTACAGCCAGTTGGAGACATTTCATGGCCATGTCTGTGCCGGCTCTATCTTTGGCGCCCGACTCGGCCTGGCAGCAAAAGAGGCACTGAAAGAATCAGGTGGGACCGGCAAATTCACTGCCAGGTACTACGACCTTTTCTGCCCCGTGGACGGCATCCAGGTAGCAGCTGGCACCACCTATGGCAACAAGGCATTGACGGTTCATGAGCGGGACAAACACCGACTTGTCCTGGTCGCATCGAAAAACAAGCGTGCCGTGGAAGCCCGCCTCACAAAAAAGGCCGAAGAATGGGGGCTGAAAAGCCGCGATCTCGGGAAAAAGGCCAAGGCTCTCCCGTCTGATTCACTGGAGCGCGTGAAAATGGAGCGGGAGATCGAAGATATATATACATGGCTGAAGACAGCCCCGACTGGTGAAGTGGTGACTGTTACCCTTCTGACCCACAGCCTGGGGAGCCGATGGCAGTATTAAAACAAACAAAGACATTGACCTGAAATGAAAGGAGCAGAGACCATGCAACAGTATCAGAAACAGTATCGTGGCGAACCGCAGCAGAAGGCGAAACGGCGAAGGGATGATAGCGCCTTGACCAACGTTGTCTCCCTGCGCATCAGTGATCAGGAAAAGCGCGAGTTGGAGAAAATTACGAAATCAAGCGCAAGGAACATCTCGGAAATTGTCAGGGAAGCACTGGAATTCTGGATCGCGAAAAGAAAAAGATTATGCCTCGACGTTTAGAATCACATCCGGGCAAGCACACAAACACACCAAACAGTAATAACAGTCAAACAAAGGAGCATGGAAAATGAAGAAATTTACCGTCAGGATATTCACCATAATGGCAGCAGCCATGATGCTGTCAGTCACGGTGCTTGAGCTGAATGCCGAAGCCAGGGCCGGTGGAAGCCGTTCATCCGGAAGCCGTGGAGCGCGCAGTTATTCCAAACCGGCATCGAATTATTCCCAGCCAAACCAGACACGGCAGCAACAGGCTGCTCCTGCCCCCAGCCCATTCCAGCAACAGGCGGGTGGTGGTTTCATGAGAAGCATGGCTGGTGGCATCATGGGGGGGATGTTGGGTAGTATGCTGTTCAGCAGTTTTGCCGGAGCAGGTGGTGGAATGGGCGGCTTAGGAGGCGGCGGTATCGGTTTGTTTGAAATCATTCTCCTGGGCGGGTTGGGCTATATGATCTACCGGTTTATTAAGAAGAAGAGAGAACTCAGCCTGGCAACCCCCACCGGGCAGGGTACCTATCAACGGGAAGCCGTAACCCCGATTTCTTATGGATACCAGGCCGATGAACCGGTTTCAAGTGATGTGGGTACCGGCATATCCCATGTTCGCCAGATGGACTCCTCCTTTGATGAAACCCGCTTCAATGACGCCGTGATGGACATCTTCTTCAAAATCCAGGGGGCCTGGACGAATCGGGATCTTGCCCCGGTATCCTCTCTGCTGACTGACGAGATGAAACGGATATTGCAGGAGGATGTGGACCGGTTGCTGCGGGACAGGCAGGTCAACCGACTGGAGAACATTGCCGTCAGGGAAGTGGAGATGGCAGAAGTGTGGCAGGAGTCGGGCCAGGATTACGTCTCTGCCCTGATCTGCGCGAACCTGCTCGATTACACGACCGATGACGCCACCGGCGCGGTGGTGTCCGGCAGCAAGACGGAGCCTGTGAAGTTTGAAGAATACTGGACCTTTACCCGCCCGGTTGGCAACAACCCGTGGAGCCTGTCAGCAATCAACCAGAAATAGGTAGTACGAAAGGCACCATGAAGAAATCGATACTGATCCTGTTGACAGGACTGGTGGTAATGGCAGTAGTGCTGGCCGTACAGGTGCAATAGACTAGAGCCGGGGCCTGGCGATTCTGATCACAGAATTTGTCTGGGCCCGAAGGCTTCTTGTCAGCGTAAAAGAAAGAATTGAACGCATGAGAAAAGGGAACTGATGTCAGAGCAAACAATGATGTGGAGCGCCTTCGGGGTGCTGGTTGTGATCATGCTGGTCATTGACCTCGGACTGAACAGGAAGAGCCACGAGATTTCATTTCGCGAGGCGCTCACCTGGACAGCAGTATGGATCTCGCTCGCCCTGATCTTTAACATCGGTGTTTATTACTATCTGGGCAAGATAAAGGCGCTGGAGTTTTTTACCGGCTATGTCATCGAGAAATCGCTCTCGGTTGACAACCTCTTTGTCTTCATCATGATCTTTTCCTATTTCCATGTTCCCCGTCTGTACCAGCCGAAGGTCCTTAAATGGGGCATTATCGGTGCACTGGTGCTGCGGGGAATTTTTATCTTTGTCGGAATTGAACTGCTGGAAACCTTCCACTGGTTGATCTACATTTTTGGCGGGATTCTCATCATAACCGGCATCAAGATGGCATTCGGAGGAGAGGAGAAGATCGATCCGGAGAAAAATCTGCTGGTAAAACTGGTCAGAAGATTTGTTCCGATAACCAAGCGTATGTATAGCGGAAGATTCGTTGTCAACAAATGTGGCGTCCGCGCCGCAACACCTCTGTTGCTGGCGCTCATTATGGTGGAATGGAGTGATGTCATCTTTGCACTGGATTCTCTGCCGGCGGTA
>JBAYZR010000164.1:0-7895 GCA_041672425.1 Pedobacter sp.
GTGGATATCGGCGGCGGAACCACAGACATTGCCATTTTTTCCGAAGGTGCAATCAAGTACACCTCGGTGCTCTCTCTGGGCGGCAACCACCTGACCAACGACATCGCGGTCGGTCTGCGCACCCCCATGGCCGAGGCTGAGAAGATCAAGCAGAAATATGGTTGCTGCCTTTCCTCCCTGGTGGGCAAGGAAGACAAAATTGAGGTGCCGAGTGTCGGTGGTCGCAAGCCGCGCGAACTGTCTCGCAATGTGCTGTGCGAGATTCTCGGGCCCCGCGTGGAAGAAATATTCACCTTGGTCAACCGGGAAATTGTCAAATCGGGCCTGGAGGACTCCATCGCATCGGGAGTAGTCATCACCGGCGGTTCCAGCATCCTGGAAGGAATGCCGGAACTGGCCGAGCAGATATTTAATCTGCCTGTGCGACGTGGTATGCCACAGCGTATCGGTGGCCTGATCGATGTAGTCAATTCGCCAGTCTACGCAACCGGAGTAGGGCTGGTAGTGTACGGCAGCAGGAATGCCGGCGCACGGGAGTTTCCAACCACAAAATCAGAAAACAACCTGTTCGGCTCGGTATTTGGGAGAATGAAAAACTGGTTCAGGGAGTTTTTCTAAGGGACTTGGAATAAACTGATATATAAAGTCGCTTATTTTGAACTGAAAATTTTAATGTTTTTTCTTTTGATTACTGACAGAAATACGTTTAAAGTTCAATTTCAAATATGAAATACTGCCAATGCTGAAGGGGAGAAGCTGATGTTTGAGTTTGACGAAACCATTGAACAAAGCGCCGTTATTAAAGTGATCGGGGTAGGTGGTGGCGGTGGTAATGCCGTAAATACCATGGTCGCCCATGACATCCATAAAGTTGATTTTATTGTTGCAAATACAGATGCACAAGCGCTACGCGCATCAAAAGCGGCATCTAAAATACAGCTCGGCAAACAGCTCACCAAGGGACTTGGCGCCGGAACCAAGCCGGAAGTAGGCAGAGACGCGGCTCTGGAAGACCGCACGCAGTTGATCGACGCTCTCAAGGGTGCTGATCTTGTCTTTATAGCGGCCGGCATGGGCGGTGGCACCGGTACCGGCGCAGCGCCGATAATCGCTGAAGTTGTTCGTGAAACAGGGGCGCTTACCGTGGGTGTTGTTACCAAACCCTTTACCTACGAAGGTAAAGCCAAGTCTGAGGTTGCGGAACAGGGCATCAACGAGCTCAAAAAGCATGTAGACTCCCTTATCATCATCCCCAATGACCGCCTCATCAGTCAGGCTGGCAAGAACATGTCGCTCTTCGATGCCTTCAAGCCTTCCGATGACGTTCTGCGTCAGGCCGTGCAAGGAATATCAGAACTGATCACCACCGAAGGCTTCATGAACCTCGACTTTGCCGATGTGAAGACAGTCATGAGTGTTCGCGGTATGGCCATGATGGGAATAGGCGTGGGCTCAGGTGAGGACAAGGCGGCCACGGCAGTGGGCATGGCCATTTCCAGCCCACTGCTTGAAGACAATGACATTTCGGGATCGAAAGGGGTTCTGGTCAACATTACCGGTTCTTCAACCATGACTATGGACGATTACAATACGGTCAACCGGATCATTGCCGAGCGTGTACATGAAAGCGCCATTATAAAGATTGGTGTTGTCAGGGATGACACCCTTGGTGATACCATAAAGGTCACGGTTATTGCCACTGGCTTTGGCGACCGTTTTGACACGGAGCGTTCGCGAGATTTTCGTAAGAATTTGTCGCCGCTTGCCGACCGCACCGCTCCTAACAAGAAGTGGCTCGATATCCCCACACACATCCGTGACCGCCAGCAAACCGAAAATACCAGCCGCGTCAGGCCGGTTGTCTCCTATATGGAAGACGATGAAGACCAGTATGACATCCCTACATTCTTGAGGAAGTCCGTAGACTGATTTCGACAATATAATGGGAGGCCGTATTCAATGCGGTTCCTCTTTTTGCCCGGTTTCTCCGCTTTTACCCTCCTGGAGACCCGGGCTTTTTTATAAGACCCCGCAGGCTTTGCCAATATCTACGCTGTTCAGCAAAAATATGGGTAAAGAACAGGGCGGTGCCGGAGGTTTACATAGAAGAAATTATCAGCGCAGAGGAGCTATGTATTATGCTGACCCTGGAACAAATGTTGGAAATGCTCGCCGATATCGAATCGGACCGTATCGAACGAACCATTTCAACAAACGACACGGATAAATTTGCGAAAGCTGTCTGCGCTTTTGCAAATGACTTCCCCAACTATCGGCAGCCAAGCTACCTGTTTATTGGAGTTCACGATGATGGTTCGCTGAATGGATTGACGGTATCGGATCAACTGCTACAGAATCTTGGCTCACTGCGCTCTGACGGCAATATACAGCCATTGCCTGCCATGAGTGTAGCAAAATTCAGCTTGCCAGATGGGGATGTTGCCATTGTTGAAGTGCAGCCCTCGGATTTGCCGCCTGTTCGCTATAAAGGCCAGGTCTGGTTGCGTGTAGTACCTCGAAAAGCAATAGCAAACGAACAGGAAGAACGGATTCTCTCGGAGCGACGAGTCTCATTTGCCCGCAGTTTTGATTCCAGCCCCTGCCCGGAGAGCTCGCTCCACGACCTGGCTCTCGGCCTTTTTGAAGCCTATCGCCATGAAGCGGTCGCCCCTGATATAATTTCAGCCAACCATCGCACTATTGAAGAACAATTGGCATCCCTTCGTTTTTATGACCTGCACAGGAATTGCCCTACCTTCGTGGGGCTGCTGTTATTTGGGAAGAATCCCCGCTTTTTTCTGCCCGGCTCGTACGTTCAGTATTTGAGGCTTCCTGGAACCCAGCTGACGGATGTACCCGAAGACCAGACCGAAATTTCAGGCGATTTACTATCGGTATTGCGCGAGCTTGATGGCCGCATTAAAACAACAAATCAAACCAACATGCGAGCTGTGTCGTCTCTTCGCGAAAAGATGCTGCCGGATTATCCGGAACAAGCTATTCGAGAATTGCTTATGAATGCCGTCATGCACCGAAATTATGACTCCACTTCACCGATTCGCTTTTACTGGTTCAGCGACCATATAGAGATTCAAAGTCCCGGCGGACTCTATGGAGAAGCGAATCCTGAAAACTTCCCGACCCGCAACAGCTACAGAAATCCGATAATTGCAGAAGCAATGAAAGGACTCGGCTTTGTGAATCGCTTTGGATATGGGGTTCAACGTGCTCAGAGCCTGCTTGCGCAGAACGGTAACCCGCCTGCGGAATTCGAGTTTGACGCGCATACCGTACTGGCAAGGATTCGGAGGGTTTTATGAAGACGGTAGCATTTTTCAATAACAAAGGGGGCGTTGGCAAGACTTCTCTGGTTTATCATCTTGCATGGATGTTTGCAGACAAAGGAGTGCCGGTTCTTGCTGTTGATCTTGACCCCCAGGCAAATTTGACCTCAATGTTTCTGGATGAAGACCGTTTGGTCGAGTTGTGGGATGATGGTGAGCAATCTACAATTTTTGATTGTCTTCTACCGCTTATGAATCGCACGGGAGATATTGCCAAGCCATTTGTAGAAAAACCGCATGAACTGCTGGGACTCATTCCAGGGAATCTGGCATTATCCCGCTTTGAAGATTTGTTGTCGGAAAACTGGCCCAAATGTCTCGATGGTCAGGAGGCGGCGTTTCGCGTAATCACTGCGTTTCACCGTATTATTGTTGAGGCGGTGAATCAACATCCGGCACAAATTATTCTTATGGATGTGGGACCAAATCTCGGCGCAATAAACCGTTCTGCACTTATCGCCGCAAAACAGGTAGTCGTGCCGCTTGGCCCTGACCTCTTTTCGTTGCAAGGCTTGAAAAACCTGGGTCCGACTCTTCGGGAATGGCGCAAGGGCTGGAAAAAACGGCTTGATGAATTGTCGGCCAACTCCGACATTAATGTTCCGGACGGTACTATGCAGCCAACCGGTTATGTCGTCATGCAGCATGGAATTCGGGACAGTCGCCCGGTCAAGGCCTACCAACGCTGGATGGATAAAATTCCTGAAGTCTACCGTGAAGCGGTTCTTGATGAAACCTTTACTTCCCTCCCCACGGTATCACAGGATCCATACAATCTTTCACTCTTGAAGCATTACCGGAGTCTGATGCCGCTTGCCATGGAGGCCCGCAAACCGATGTTTCACCTCAAGGCTGCAGATGGAGCTATTGGCGCACATATTGAGGCGGTAAAAAACTGCTACTCTGATTTTTTTCAATTGGCATCACGAATAGCCCACAATGCAGGCATTGCGATTAGCGCACAATGAAGGCAGTGGCGTTCTCTGGACTGTCGGCAGTGATGCAAATCCAGGCGAATGCATTATAACAGGATGATTGGCGCGGAGACACTCAGCCTTCATAATCCTCGCCAAGTTGCACCCTGCGGAGCAATTCAAGCTGACCCTCCAGGCAATTAACCGCACTCAGCCCGGCCCATTCCAAAAGCCCTGGCACTGCCAGATCTGGTTCACATCTTGGATACGGACCGGCCGAGAGGTGGTGGATCAATTTCATGGTTTTGAGGCCATCAAACCAACCATTAAACGCTGTCAGCAAAGCTAACCGGCCATTGCTGTTCCGCCGCAGTTTGTCCCATATTTCCTCGAATGAAACCGTGTCGAGATATTCTACCAGACAGGGTGAAACCTCCATGACCCTTGACATTGGAACAGCACTACCCATGTCGGCATGAATTGAGACAAGGGCCAGCCATTCAGCAAGAACGCGAAAACAGTCAATTTTGTAAAACAGAATGGCGCCATCTTCTCCCGCGAGGCGCCGTGAGACGCTCCGACCCGTGCCAAACGGGACACGATGGGAAGGTCGGGGAGAGGGGTAGACAACGGTTCCCCTGACCTGGCCAACGCCAACAGTCCTCGCCATTTGTTGCAGGAAATAAAAGTCCTCCCCTGCAGTGCGGCTGTTCATGCCACCCATCTTTACATAAGCTGATGCGCGGCAAGCCATGGCGCTTCCCACTGTGTGGAATCCATAGGGGGAAGCGGCCTGTGACAGGCCGAGTACGTAACTTCTCAAAAACAATTCGTAGCGCGTTATTGCCTGGCGCCCCTCGGGAGACTCCCCTTGCTGATGGCGAAATGGAATCACGGCCGCACCAGCGACATTCTGATCGAAATGCCTGACCAGCGCCGGGAGGTAATCCGGTCGCACAAGGGTATCGGCGTCAAGGCAGACCAAGATCGGATCGTAGTCAATATGGTTGAGCCTGGTCAAAGCAAGATCAAGTCCAATCCTGCGTGCAAGTCCAACACCACCGCTTTTGTTCGGCAATTCCAGTCCCGGAGAAGCTGCATCAACCCAAGCTAGACGGAGCTTGGAGTGAGATGCGTTACCGGAATTGAGCAGACCCAAGGTTGACAGATTGTCCGTCCTATCCGCGGCCAAGGCGTCTTCACGATTGTTGACCACCACAAGCACCAGAAATCTGGAGAGTTCATGATACGGATTTTGCGCCAGCGAACAAAGAGTCTCCATCAGTGTTGCACTCTCTGCCAGCGCCGGGATCACAACTGCCCCGCTAAAGCCGCTCTCTGTGCAGCCAGCAATTTGCCATGGACCTCGCACGGCACGACAATCAAGATATTTCGAGATAATTTCCATTACATTCCAAAGAGACTTTGCCCCATTTATTCGCCACGCATCCTCTTAATCTCCTCTATAACCTCTCCCCTGGTAAGTATCCCCTTTTTTTCAAGAACGCCCACCAGCGCCATGATCTCATAGGAGTGATTGATCGTAAGCTCCTTAATCGCAACCATCTCATCATCAAGCATCTCATCATTAACCATCTGCTGTTCCATATTTTACCTCCACTCATTTCAAAATCAGTTGATGTCTCAATTAATTGACATATAGTTCCGGTTTGCATTATGACTGTCTTAGTCAAAATCAATTTTGCGCCGAAAAGGCAACATAGCGGTACGCGGCAAGTATGGCAAGTACAATAGCCGCGACCTGCTTTACTGTCGCGTAACCGTGGCAAGCGATCTGCCTGATCCTACAAAGAAGGATACTACGAACATGCTGAATGGAAGCCGATTATTTGCACTCCGCCTCGTATTCTCAGTTGCCGTTTCCGCAGCATTTAGCACAACTGTTATCGCCTCTGAGAATGCCTGTGGACCGACAATTCCCGCCGAGGAACAAGTGCTCAAGCTGCAAATCGAGAATGAGGAGCTTTCTATGAAAATCAGACAGATCGAAAGTATAAAGTCGATCCCTCTTGTACGCCTGCGACAAAAAAAGGCCCAACGACTGAAGGAGATTGCTGCCGATGTAAAACTGCAGCGACAGTCAACCGGCGATTTCGAGGGTTTCGTAAAATGGATGAGCGCCAACCTGGCTGGATACAATCGTTACATCCAGGCCGGCTCTTACGCCGCAGTCATCGCAAAGATGCTCCCCATCCCCTATGCGGGCCAGGCATCGATCTTCACCAAGTTTATAGCCCAGTTTACCATGGCACTCAATGCTACTTCGGTTTCCATCACCAACTACCTTAATTCTTCTCAGAGATTCATCGCCATGACAGAGCCTATCGACGTGGCCAAGCCCCTGGATGAAAAGCTGCTAAACGAAGCAGCCAAATTCGCCGACATACATTTGCTGAAGGACATGAATGATGTTCAGATAAAACTGGCCATGTTGTCCGATCTCTCCGCGGGCGCCCTTTCCTTTCTGGAAAGCCTGAACCATTATGTCAGTGGTACGGATGAATACTGGAACAAGATGAAGGGGGTCTTTAAAAAGGATATTGATCCAAAGGAGAAGAGCTTCATATCCGAAAGTACCAACAGCCTCAAGAGCCAGGCGGACCGTTTCAACGGCAGGTTGCGGAGTTTTGAGGAACTGGGCAAAAAAGAAACCGCCAGCGTGAAGGCGCTGACGGTCTATGATGAACTGGCGACGGAGATATCCTCATCTCAGTGACAGAATTTAAATCGCTTGGCCTACTTGACATCAATCTTGATCTGCTTCGGATTTGTTTCTTCTTTTTTAGGAAGAGTGATTGTCAGTACCCCCTTATCACAAGAAGCGCTGACATTGTCCTGCTGGATGGTGGCGGGCAGGCTGAAGCTGCGCTGAAAAGTACCAAAGTAACGCTCGATACGATGATAGTTTTCTTTTATAACCTCGCCTTCATGTTTTCGCTCGCCCTTGAGCGTCAAAGTGTTGTCCTCGATGCGCACCTCGATATCCTTCTGGTTAACGTCCGGCAGTTCCGCCTTGATTACTATAGAATCCGCGGTCTCATAGATATCTACCGCTGGCTGCCAGATACCTTCCTTGATATCTTCGCCAGCCAGGTCGTGGTTCCAGGAAAGGTTAAGGAGACGGTTCATCTGTTCCTGCATACTGCGCAATTCCCTGAGAGGGTTGTACTTAACGATTGCCATGTCATATTCCTCCTTTAATGGTAATGTCAGGTGGTGTAGCCACTTGACTCCGGTGCGTTAGGCAAATAATTTTACTAACAAAAAGATAACGCTGATTCCGCATCTGTCAAGGGGTAAATAACGATTCTTCCCCCCTGAGCACCAGTTGTTTCTGTAGACGTTTGTAATAAAAGTTTTGCCCGTAGAGTACTGCTACCGGGTTATGTCCGGTCACCCGGTCCTTGACCACCAAAGTTGTTACCGGCGCCCTGGAATGTTTGTTAAAGAGCATGTCGTGGCCGACGCACAGACCGACGATGACGTTCATATCTGTTCCGAGCCGGTTGCAGATTTCGGCCTGGGCAATAGGGTTGCAGGCAGGTTCAAAGGCGCCAGGTCTGACCTTCTCGGACTCCTTGAGCCCCAGCTCAAGCTTATCGATACTACCTGTCTT
>JBAYZR010000165.1:0-7867 GCA_041672425.1 Pedobacter sp.
CGGCGCAGCATATTGGGAATCTGAAAAGCGGCAATAAAAGCGTCGCTGGCCAGACCGGCGCCGAACAGACGTGCAACGACCATATCCCGCACCATGCCCATAATGCGGGAAATCATCGTTGCGCTCCCCAAAACTCCGGCGGCCCGGACTATGTTCTTTTTTTCAGACATCGTTTCTACTTCCTGTGTAATTATTCATCGCCATCATCCACAAGCGCCTCGGTCTCCAGCAGTGCCACAGCCTCTCCCTGCGGCAACCCCTGGACGTCGCGCAGCTTGCGCTCGATGACTCGGGTACGGGTGGTGGCCTGATCAATGTGATTGCCCGCCTCCTGGATCTTCTTACGGGTTTTTTCGAGCACAAGGCCAAATTTGGAGAATTCGGTGCGGACAGCCCCCAGTAGATTCCAGACCTCTGACGAACGCTTTTCAATGGCCAAGGTTCTAAATCCAAGCTGAAGGCTGTTAAGCAGGGCCGCCAAGGTAGTCGGGCCGGTGATGACTACCTTATAGTCGCGCTGAAGCGCTTCAAACAGACCAGGCCGACGCAACACCTCGGCATAAAGACCCTCGGTGGGGAGGAACATCACCCCGAAATCAGTTGTGTGAGGCGGATCGAGGTACTTGTCGCGAATGTTTTTCGCCATCTCGCGCACCGCTCTGTCCAACTGTTTGGAGGCCTCGGCCGCTGCCATGGCATCCCCCGCTTCCTGCGCCTCAACCAGCCGCAGGTAATCCTCCTGTGGAAATTTGGCATCCAACGGCAGCCAGACCAGCCCCTCCGCAGTCCCGTCACGCCCGGGCAGTTTGAGAGCGAACTCCACCCGCTGGCCACTACCGGCATGGGTTTCAACATTACTGTCATATTGCCCAGGCGCCAGAATCTGTTCCAGCAGGCTTCCAAGCTGGATCTCACCGAAGGTTCCACGAATTTTGACGTTGGCAAGTACCTTTTTCAGATCCCCAACCCCATTTGCCAGACTCTGCATCTCCCCCAGCCCCTTCTGTACCAGTTCCAGGCGTTCACTAACCAGTTTGAACGATTCTCCCAACCGCTTCTCAAGCGTGTCGTGAAGTTTTTCATCAACCGTGGCACGCATCTGCTCCAGCTTACGAGCATTATCCTCCTGGATCACCAGCAGCCGAGTCTCCACCGTCTCGCGCAACTTATCCATTCTTCCTTCGTTGCTGATAGTCATGGTCTTTATCTGTCCGGCAAATAAATCCAGTTGATTTTTTTGCAGACCAGCAATCTCACACATCCGTTTAAGTAATGAATCTCCCAATGCCGTTACGGAAATGCTGCTTTCTTCGCGGCCTTGCCGGGCGGACAAAAGCGATTCCTCCCTGTTTCTGGATATTTCATCACGTATCATGCGCTCCTGGCGCTCCAGCAAACGCTCAATAGTCTCAATGCGGGTATCCGGCGATTGGCGCGCAAGCCGTATGAGGACTACTGCCAACATGACAACAGAAACACACGACATCCCGCCAGCAAGGTAGACAAACAGTACCGGCATCACATTCATCTCCTCATTATAAAAACTTTACCGTCAAATATTCTATAGCGCTCAGGCGGCTTTCTTTTCAGAGGCGCTGAGTGGGGACGAAAAATCGTTGTCGGTAAGTGCCCTTTTTACCTGTTCTTCGAGAGCACAAAAAGCATATAACGTGCGTAACGGTGAAAAATCGGCAATTGCTTGAGATACGAGAAAAGCGCGTTTATGGAGATTCAGCTTTTTCAATCGAGCGCCTTTCAGACCGCTTGATTCGCGTATGAGAGCAAACAAAGATTCTTTCGGGTCTGGAAGAGTCTCCACTGATTTCATGCTAGGAAGGTTAAGTGGATTACGGCCATTGGGATTCCCCGCAGCCCTACGTATTGCCGCTTCATTAAAAAGAAGCCATGCCTCCTGCATCCTGACAGGAATGACACAGATTGTCGGTGGCATTTCAAGCTGTTCAATGGCTGCGGTAATTTCGCTATATCGAGTCGCATACGGTTCTTTTTCGGCATCTCGATGAATGAACAGGATATCGCAGGGGTAAAGATCCAGTGTCTTTATGATCTTGTCCGGTAATGTTTTAGGTGGTTGTTGCAGTCTGCCAAGGTCAGCCCACGCTGATTCCACGGCATGTTCCGTGGAGTGCTGATATAATAACCAGTCAAGTATCGGTAGCAACATCCTGTCAGAACTTCCATCACATAACAATGTGTAACGAATTGTACTCATTGTGGTTCTGCCACCAAAGTATTTGGCAGATATGGCTGTAGGTCAGAGCGATCAATGACCCGACGTTTCAAATGAGTCACATTATTTTTTTTGTCAGAAATTCCATACACATGATCCGGTTCATTGGGTGCTACGGGGTTCAGATATGACAACAACTTACCTTTGGAAACAACTGCAATCTCTCCGGTCGCCTTCCTCTGACGCCAGGTATCCGCAAGTGGACTGAAGCGAACCGCCTTACATCGTTTTCCAGAGGTATTCTTCGATTCAAAAGACTCCGCAACTAACAGGCTATCGTCCGGTATCTGGGCCACAACAGCAGGCGAATGAGTGTTAATTATGACCTGACGAAGCGGGTTGTCCGCCCCGATAGGCTCCTCGGTATCCATGGAGATGTCTTTTAGAAGATCCAGCATGGCGGGGATACGTTCCGGATGTATCCCGTTTTCTGGCTCTTCAAGACAAAGCAGCCCGGTGGCTTCTGTATCAAGTTCCAGAACGGCAAGCGCAAGAAAACGCAATGTTCCATCAGAAAGAGACCGTGCGGAATGAGGTGTGCCATCCCGACCGGTAACAACGGCTGTCAGAAGCTCTCTCTTTTCGTCATAATCAACTGAAATATCCCTTACATCATCAATCAGGTCAGACAACCTGTTGGCAACCTGAGCAAATACAGCTGTTGCTGTATTATCGGTTTCAATACTGCAATTTTCTGAATGCAGCTGTGCCTTTGGCAAATGGTAGAGAGTTGCCGCAAGGTGAGAGCCATCCGCTCCAAGTTTTGTTGGAGCAGATATTTCATCCGGTTTGCGTAGAGCGGCAGGCTCCAGTTGCAACAAACGCCATGATTGCATTTCACGCCTTGCCATGAGCGCTGTTGGATTTTCGGCGGCATTCGCAGTTGAAAGCACTGTTCTCGGGAGTGTTGCAGCAAGGATCGAGCGCGGTCTACCATGCCCGCCACCATCCTGGTGAAGCTTGATGACACGCTCTTTTCCATCCCCTTCCGTGGAGATAAAATCACCGCCACTCCTGCGCCCTGTTACCGCACTGTTTCTCCAGGTATTAACCGAGTGTGGAAAAAGAAAGTGTTTGGAAGCGTCTCCTTTGTTGATATGCGTCAGCTCTTCTCGAAGCAGTTCAAGTCCACCCAGCTTATGGCCATTGTCAGCCCTGTAACCAAGTGTTATGGCATAACGAAGCGTTGTGATGCTGGCATGCGCTTCCTGTCCCAAGTCATCAATTCCTTTTAGCGGGACGATCATCTCAACCTCGAATGTCATCTGGTTATCATAGTCATTGCCGACTCGATGGAACAGTGAACGGATATCGGAGGTACGGCCTTCTCGTCTCGCACCGATTTTGCTGCGTCCAGTAGCGGTTTATCCGCCAAAGCGCTCAAGAGTATGATGGCATCGAAAAGATTGGACTTGCCAACTCCGTTTGCCCCTGCAATACAGGTAAAAGAGCCAAATCTTACATCCACATCGACAAGGTTTTTAAAGCCGGACACCTTTAGTCTAGTCAGCATAATTGTTCTCCCGTGCTGATGTAGTTATCGATCACTCTGTTTATCATAACATGACTCCAGAACGTCATACCGCCACCTCATCACTAACATCAATTTTTCCCGTTACCACTTCTGAAATCAGGGTGGTTCGGTATTCTTTTAATAAATCTATCTGCTTTTTGAATTTCTCGATAATTGGTAACTCCTTAGTAAGGACAATCCAAAAGAGCGGCATCGCTGCCGCTCTCGCCAACACACTATGCCGAATTCAAACATGTTCATTCTCCATCCGGTACAGCCACACCAGTACCTCAGCCACGGCCCGGTACAATTCGGGCGGGATGAACTGGTCCATATCCACCTGCATCAACAGTTTGACCAGTTCGGGGGATTCGTGCACATATACTCCGGCTTCATGGGCGCAGGCAATGATCGCCTCGGCCATGACCCCCTTGCCACTAGCCACCATCACCGGGGCATAGTAGCCCTGTTTGTAGGAAAGAGCAGCGGCTTTGCGCTCATCATTCTCGCGGCGCGTCATGGCGTACCCCGATCTCTCCAGGATCAAGCCCGGCAGCCTGTAGCTGTTCGACAAGCGCTGGTCGGCCAACGGAAAGCAGATCAAGCGACGCCTCATCACTGACATGAAGATCAATGCTGATCCGGCTGCCATCCAGCCGCAGCTTGGCGTTGATAGCCCCCAGCCTCGGCAGATCAAGCCGCATTTCCGTATCCCAGGAGCGCTCCTGATCATCAGCGGTATTTCGCCGCGATTCACGTTCACGGACCTTCCACTCCATCTGCTGACCAGGGAACAGGTCGCCACGGAAAACGATCTGACCCGATTGTAACGTATCCAACTGTTCACGCACCACCGGCAGGGTGCGCGAGTCGGCAATCCCCTCATGCGCCTGGGAAGTCCCGGCTTTTTTGAACAGCGCCTCCATCGCCTCCATCAAGTCGTTCTTCATGCCTGTTTGGGCCTGTTTATCCGCTGCCAGGCCGGTATCATGCAGCATGACCTCCGGGCTGGACAAGCGCCCCTGGGGCTCCCGCAGGATGTCCTCGATTTGATATTCCCCGCCAAACCAGCGCGCAAGATGGGATTCATAGAACAGACCACTCTCCCGCAAACCCTGTTGAAGCATCTTCCCCGCCTGTGAGGCGTCGGCAGGTGGTTCGGCAAGCAGTATACCAAGGATACCCAAAGCTGCCTGGGTCGGCATCCGCGACGCTGTTGCCCCGAGAAAACCGCTCAACCATCGGGCGGTATCGCTTACACGGGAATCCCCCGGCTGACCGAAGCGGGCCATTAAAAAGGTTGGACGGGGTTCGTCCGTGATAAAAAACAGGTTGACCAGATCTCCCTGTTTTGTACCCTTTGGCATACTGAACTCCAGGGCTTGTTTAGCCACCTGCACCATGAAGCGCCCACCACCTAACAGAGCCAGAACCTCTCCCTTGATCTGCTGCCCCGGCGTAAAGCCCGCAGACATGATCTGCTGGTTGAGCACTTCCAGAAGCGCCAGACGGTTACCCTTGATGAGCGCATTCAGGAGTTTGGCCATGTCGTCGTTCAAGACAACGCCGTTGGCGGTCTGGAGCACAACCTGCGGTGTCGCTGTCATGGTCATGGCCGCAGCAGTGTCGGGCTGAACCGGCTGCTCGGGCGGTTTACGCCCCGGCAAAATCGCATTATAGGTGATGGCCTCATCCTGGATAGCCGTAAAGGCGGGAGAATCGGGTGGCAAACTCTTCAACACGGCGTTCAGCCGTTCAAGCACGTAAGTCTGCTGGTCCGACAGGCCGCCTCCGCTCTGTTCCAGCGCACTCAGCCAGCGTCCGGCGCCGCTCAAGGCACTTGATGTCACATCCGGTGCAGACCGGGGAAGGGCGAAAAGCGGTTTGGGCAGGGAGGAGATATAGGTCAGGCGCAGTATTTCACCGGTCTGAATTGGCCGTGGAAGCACCAGTTCCAGGGCTGTCCCCGCAACCTGTACAAACACCCGGCCTCCGGGTAGCGTGCCCAATACCGCGGCATCAACTTCTTCGCCGGGCATTAACGGCAGCGGAACAACCGGTTGATTGACCGCCTCGGCAAGAATGACACGGGAGTTGCGTGCTATGTTTTGAAGGATTTGTGCTGCGTTGGTTTCAAAGGAAGAGAGAGGATTCTGATCAGGCGCCAGACCGCGTCCGCCCTGTTGGAGCACTGCCCCGGGCGAAGCCGTAGTCGCTGTACCCCCTTCTCGAAGGGGACCACCGTAGGTGAGCGCTTCATCCATCAGGTTGGCCAGCACACCTGCCTCACCAGAAGAGTGCCGCAGCATATCACCGATACTCTGCAATGATGATCGCAGAAGGGGATCAGCGATCTGTTCGCTCTCCACCAACAGCCCCAGCAGGCGTGAGGCGTCCGACAGGCTGACCGGTTGGGGTACACCCATCGGACGGGCTATGGCAAAGGTGGAGCGGGGATCAGCGGAGACAAAGGTCATCTCCAGGGACTGCCCCTGACGCACTGTCATGGGCAGATCCAGATTGAAACGCTCGCTACCGACCTGGACCTGCACCTGATTGTTGGGAAGCGTCAACAGAACCTCAGCCGTTACCCGCTGACCGGGGGTCAGGCCGAGACGAGTACCTGCCTCCCGGTCAGTACTGACAAAGGAGAGATTGGAGGCCCGTGAAAGAAGATCATAGACTTGTTGCTGGATATCAGCGGATACGGCCATGAAAAACCATTACTTCCTGGAATAATCGTTCAAAATACATACCGGCGCTTCTAACCCCAGACCAGATATCCCGGTTCATAAACATTCCCCAGCACCTTATGACGCGGCATAATCCGCAGCATAAAGCCATGCCTGCCACAGAACCGGCATTCAATCTGTCCGGTAAACTGATGGACACCATTCCCCAGATCACCGGCATGACTGAGGGCAACGGTTTCTCCGCCCTGAATATTGCCCGTGGAATCCAGTACACCGAAGTACCCTTCCACCGCTACTTCGTCCATAGGGATATCACCCAGGGCAACACGCGCTGAAAGTGCGATATTGCTCCCCACCGCCACTGCCTCTGTAGCAGCAGCCTCAGCCAGCTCAATCCTCACCTGTGGCCACAACTTGAAGATGCGTTCCTTCCAACGCGCCAGATCCAGAGCCAGTGCCAAATCTTCCGACACCAGCTGATGCCAGCGCTGGTAAGACGTAAGGTATGCACGGCTTGTGTATTCCTGCACCATGCGGTCGGTTGAAAAAACCGGGCAGAGACTTTGCATGGAGGCCTTCATGGCAGCGATCCAGGAACGCGGAATAATGTCGCTGCCCCGCTCGTAGAACATCGGTACGACTTCCTTCTCCAGGAGGTCGTAGGTGGCACGACCCTCTACCTGGTTCTGGTACTCTATATCCTCGTAGACTTCCCCCTTACCAATAGCCCAACCGTTGTTTTTCTGATACCCCTCGCACCACCAGCCATCCAGGACGCTCATGTTGAGACCCCCGTTAAAGGCCACTTTCATGCCGCTTGTGCCGCTGGCCTCCATGGGACGTAGCGGCGTGTTGAGCCACACATCCACTCCCTGCACCAGATGGCGGGCCACCTCCATATCGTAGTCTTCAATGAAGACGATGCGATGACGGAAACGCTCCTGGTGGGATATCTGCACGATCTGGCGGATCAGTTCCTTCCCCTCCTGGTCCTGTGGATGTGCCTTGCCGGCAAAAATAATCTGCACCGGCATTTCCGGATTATTAAGTATACGGGAGAGCCGATCAAGATCCTGCATTAACAGGGTGCCACGCTTGTAGGTTGCAAAGCGTCGGGCAAAGCCGATGGTCAGTACCTCCGGGTCGAGCACCTCCTCGGCGATGGCAATCTCCTTGGTGGTCGCCCCGATCTGTTTGAGCTGCGCCTTGAGACGGTTGCGGGCAAAGTCCACAAGATGTTCGCGGCCACTTTGCTGGGTACGCCAAAGTTCGGCGTCCGGTATGCGCGAGATGCGCCGCCAGACATTGTGATTAGTGGGATCGTCCAGCCAGCGGGTTCCCAGATAGCGTACCAGCAAGCTGGCCATGTGGTTGGATATCCAGGTGCGGGTGTGTACCCCATTGGTAATT
>JBAYZR010000166.1:0-7831 GCA_041672425.1 Pedobacter sp.
GGATTGACGCTCCACTTCCTTGGCGGTTACACGGATATCTGCAAGCTCATACAGATCTTGATGGCCAAGGCCGAAGGGGCGCATGGCGCCCACCTTGCTCATCAACCGGCGAACGCCAGGACTGTAACTCGTTGCAACAATGTCGAGGGCATCATCCTTTGGGCAAAAACCAGAGCGGCATTCTTTGTCGTGATAGTATCAGAGTTCAGGAGCGTTTCGAGCATTTTACAGCCAATACCGTGCATGCCGGAACGAATGCTCATCTCAAATGATTCAAGATCAAAACTGCCGTCCGAAGCCTTCTCTTTACTGTACTGGCTGACAATTCGATCTATTTCTTTTTGTACTTCGCCATAAACATCCGCTGCAATTTTTTTTTGAGCGCGGCCAGTTCCATGTCGTCATCTATTTCTGGAACCGGTCGCATATTGGAGATCTGCTCGTTTACCTCAACGATATCTCTGCAAATCTTTTGAAAGTACTGATGATTGGCTATCTCTTCCAGATATTTCTTCATATCGGGACCAAGCTTTAAGTTCTTTGCATAGCTTTTACCGCCAATGGTGGCATTCCATAAATACAGAGGACCGTGTCCGGGATGACCTTCCAGCGCACATGCACAATTCTTCTTCCCGCACTTACGATATATGACCGATACGGTTCCACGCCTGAAATCACCTGTCTCCTGCAACTGTCTGTAGAGCTGTTCCCTCTTTCGTTCCAAACTTGAAAGTGTTTCGTTCATACTCCCTCCCTAATATCTGTTTGCCTAAAAGCAAACAGATATTAGGGCAAAAAAAGAGTTCTGTCAACAAATCCCATTTTTATGTCGTAGACCCCCATAAATTAATTAGATCGGGGGGCTGTTAAGACGCTGTTGGCAATATGAAATCCGTTGGGGTTAGCTGACCCCATCTAACTGTCATTCCCGAAGCGGTTCTGATCGGGAACCCAACCTCTGATCTTTTTGCGGAAGAAGGGCACTACTCAGGTAAATCATTATACGTTTACATAAAGTTTTTTGAATCTGCGCATAAATATGTATATAATTTAAGTGAACATAGTATATGGAGGATACAAAGCTTACAGAAGGAGATAAAGTATGCTCATACAAATTGAATATTATGACAACAAATTCGACTTTGTAAAAAATTATCAGCTTGACAGCTTATTGGAAAAGCAAAAAGTACACAGATTTAAACGAAGTTCAGGATGGGTGACGGTAGGAATTGACCCCATCAGAACGAGAAAAAATGTTTTGAATTTTGATGATCCTGAAAGAAGAAATAAAAATCCCCACACATAGGACTAGATTGAGGCTCAATTTATCTCGCTCTTTAGTTTGCGAGTGTCACAACATCTCGGCCATGACACCTTTCCAACTCCCGCCACCTCGAACGTAGCGTGCGGATTTCCCGCAGTACGCTCTCCTGCTGACTTCACAGAAAGGGTTATGAGCTACTGTCGCACACCCGTCCCAACTTTGCTTCTTGCAAAATTGAAAGGAGCAAAGTTATCATGGAATTTCACTGATTTTATGAGTATGATTGGCTCTATGTCAATGCCAGGCGCGGAACAAAATAATCCTGACCCACCCAAATCAGGCCTCGCTGTTTTGCTGCGAGTCACCAAAGGGCAGGCCATGGAAGCTGAAAAGCGCTTCACCGCCACCTTCCTCATCGGTCGCGGCAAGGAGTGCGATCTTCAGTTAACCGATACCTGTGTCAGCCGGAATCATCTGCAAGTTGTTTTCGACGGCGAAAACTGGAGGTTGAAGAACCTGGGCAGCGCCAACGGTACTTTCGTGAATGGTATCAGAATCCAGGAAGTGCCACTGACCGGCAGTGTCGAGGTCGAGCTGGGCAAAGGTGGTCCGCTCCTCTTGCTGACGGTGGAAAAGCCGGAGCTCCCCAAAGTTGAAGAGACGCAGACCGCGACGCGGGAATTCTCCACCGAAACCCAAATTATCCGGCATTACCTGGACAAATCAGCCACGGAACCTGTCGGCGAACAGACTATGATGTTCCGGCGGGCCTTCGAACGGGTGCATAAGAAGAAATCGAGAAAGTACCAGGTTGTCATCGGGGTGGTTCTGCTGCTCCTGCTTGCCGCTGGCAGTGTCATCATCTATCAGACCAAAAAACTCAACAAGTTGCGGTCCACCGCAGAAAGCATCTTCTACACCACCAAATCCCTCGAACTCCAGATTGCCAAGCTGGAAGAGGTTGTGCTGCTCAATGCCGATTCGCAACAGGTGGCGGAACTTCGCGCCAAGCGGGCAAAGATGCGAGATCTGGAGAAGGAATATGACAATTTCGTCAAGGAGTTGGGAACCTATAAAAAGGCGCCTGAAGACGAGCAGGCTATCCTGCGTGTTGCCCGTATCTTCGGCGAATGCGACGTCAATGTGCCCAAAGGGTTTGTTGCCGAGGTCAAACGCTACATCCAGATCTGGAAGAAGACCGACCGCCTCGAAAAAGCGCTGAACAGGGCGAAGAGGAAGGGGTATACAGGCCTTATTACCAGGGTGCTGAACGACAACAGCCTGCCGCCCCAGTACCTTTTCCTCGCTTTACAGGAGAGCAATTTTGATGAGCGGGCCGTTGGCAAGGCGACCCGCTACGGTTATGCCAAGGGGATGTGGCAGTTTATCTCGCTGACGGGCAACCGCTATGGCCTGCAGGTAGGCCCCATGCACACCCAGGCGGTCTATGACCCGCTGGACGAGCGTTTCGATTTTGTGAAATCCACCGTGGCAGCCATGAAATATATCAAAGACCTCAATAATACCCAGGCGCAGGCCTCGGGGCTTCTGGTTATGGCATCCTACAACTGGGGTGAGAACAATATTCGCCAGATCATCAGCAAGATGCCGGAAAATCCTCGTGAGCGGAATTTCTGGCGCCTTCTGGCACAAAAAGAGATCCCCAGGGAAACCTATGATTATGTCTTTTCTATCGTCTCTGCCACAGTGATCTGTGAGAATCCGAGGCTGTTCGGGTTCAACGTTGAGTGCCCCGTACTGACGACGAAAGATACTCAAAAACCGGAAGGGACGCCACAATGAATGTTTCACGCATCATGGACGATAACCCGCAAAGGCTCGCTGTACTTCGGAGCGTACTGGTTGCCGCTGGTTTTACTCCTGAAGGGGTACTCAGCGCCATCGGCGTCAAGGATTCCGTCTCCATCAAGGAGAGCGACGTCCTCCTTCTAATGCAGCGCACGAAAGCGGGTACCCCGCTGGATACCCTGATAAGGCTGTTTCTGATGGAGACGCCCGTTGATGTTTCGGCCCTGCAGCGGGCCATTGAGCCGATGGGTTGCGCCGAATGGGCGGAGATGGGGTTGATCGAGATCAAGGCTGAATCGGCCGTTGCCAAGATGAAGCTCTTTCCATTCCAGGAGATGGTGATCGCCTACGATGTTCCCCGGCGGCTCCTGACCGGGGAAGGGGGCGATTATGTCATGGGGGCTGGTGGCAGCTCCCTGACCCTGGCGAATCTCACCATTCGCCGCCATGTCGGACTGAGTCTGGATCTTGGCACGGGGTGCGGCTTCCAGGCCTTCCTGGCGGCCCGGCACAGCGACCGTGTCGTGGCGGTGGATCGCAATCCACGCGCAGTGGCCATTGCCGCCTTTAATGCACGGTTGAACGGTCTTGCCAACGTGGAATGCCGCGAAGGTGATCTTTTCGGCCCGGTGGAAGGAATGACCTTTGATATGATCGTCTCCAATCCTCCCTTTGTGATCTCGCCGGAATCGCGCTACATCTACCGTGACAGCGGCATGGCGGGCGATGAGATCTGTCAGCGGATCGTCCGGGAGGCGGCGCGCTTTCTGAACGAAGGAGGTTATTGCCAGATTCTCTGCAACTGGGCGGAGTACGGCGATCAGGATTGGCGGGAACGTCTACGGGGATGGTTTGACGGATCCGGCTGCGATGTGTGGGTGATGCGAAACCAGTCCCGCGACGTGGCTACCTATGCCGCCACCTGGATCCGCCATACGGAGAAGCTGGAGACGGAGCATCTGGAGGAAAGGTTCGATGAGTGGCTGGAGTATTACCGGCAACATGGTATCGTGCAGGTTGGCGGCGGGGTGATCAGTCTGCGGCGGCGTAGCAGCGGTGCGAACTGGTTCCGGGCAGACGACGGCTTTGAGACCATGCTTGGACCGTGCGGGGATCAGATTTTGGGCGGGTTCGAGGCACAGGATTTTCTGGAGAACGCTACGGATGATGCATTCCTGCTGCGAACGGCATTCTCGCTTTCTCCTGATGTCCGGCTGGTGCAGCAGAAGATGCCCTCCGGTCATGAATGGGCAGGGGAGGTGGCCGAACTTCACTTGGCGCGCGGGCTCTCTTTCCGGGGAGAGGTCGATCCCTACATGGAACAGCTTCTGATCCAGTGCGACGGAACCCGGTCGCTGGAAAGCCTGGCAGGGGAGATGGCCGTTTCCCTGGGTGCGGAGCATGAACGCGTCTATCCGGCGGTCTGCGGGATGGTGCGCCATCTCGTGGCGCGCGGATTCCTGCTGCCGCTTCGAGGGATTTGAAATGTCAGCAGGTGGCAATAGTGGTCTTCCGCCAGATACTTCCGTCGTGAGACGGATACGGCGATTCCTGGCTTTCGGGGTGCTACTCTTTTTTATCTCTCCTGCTCTCTGCGAGGTAGCACCTGTCATTCTTGGAATATATCCCGTACCGGTCGCCGAAACCGGGGAGTTTGTCACGAACTGGCTTCATCAGGCCGGTTTTGAGGTTTCACAGGAATTCCCGGATGCCGGGAAAATCAGGTTGAAAGCAAATAAGGCCGGAGAAACTGTCCTGATCGAGATTCGGTCTCAATCGCCTCTGAGCTCACTTGTCGAGGTTTTCGGCACAATCCCCGTTAAGGGCAAGCATTCAACTACCGACGGTCTCAAGGCTTCTTTGGAAGGCTATGTATTTAATCACGATGAAAAAAAAGGGGGCAAACCTCTCGCTTTGCCTGGTGAGGTTCAAACGCAGGGCAACACCATCGTCTGTCTGAGAACCTTGACAAAGGTCGGGCCAGTCCAGTTTTCCGGATTCGTCATCGACCGTCGCGGGCTTATTATCGCAACTGCCCACGATCTTGACGCAGTGCATGGTATAATCACAGATCTGTACGGAGGAGCTGAGTTGAAGGGAGAAGTGATAAAGCGGGATCCCATTCGCGACCTCAGCTTAATTAAGGTGAAGAAAACTTTTGAAACGGCAGTTTCCGTCAATAAGGGGAGAAGACAGCTGAAAGCAGGGGACAGGGTCTACTCGATAGGCTGTCCGCAAAACCTTCAGAGAATGGTGCAGGTGGGGATCGTTGAAGGACCGCCGGCAATGGTGAATGGGCAACCCCTTTGGCAGGTAAACATGGAGGTATTGCCGGGAAGCAGTGGCAGCCCTGTTTTCGATCAGGACGGAAGACTGGTGGGGGTTGTCAAGGGGAGATATAGGGGTACTGAAACGAGGGGTTTTTTGATCCCGATCGATACTATTCTGGAATTTTTGGGACGGGGTACAAGATGAGTTTCGGACGGTACGAGATTCTGAAGGAGATAGGAAAGGGGTCGATGGGGGTTGTCTATCAGGCACGGGACCCCAATCTCGATCTCGTGGTAGCCCTCAAGGCCCTGCGGCAAGACCGGCTTGCGAATGAGCCTTTTGTGCGCAGGTTTCTCACCGAGGCCAAGGTACTGGGGCGTCTCGATCATCCCAACATCGTCAGGGTCTTCAACGTGGATCAGGATGGCGATACCGTTTACATTGCCATGGAGTTCATCGAGGGGGAATCATTTACAACTCTCATGAAAGAACGGCGTTTCAGTACGAACGAGATAGCGGAATTCGGTGCGACGGTGGCGGAGGCCCTCGATTATGCCCATCAGAGGGGGGTTGTCCACAGGGATGTGAAACCGAGCAACATCCTGTTCAGGTCTGACGGCAGACTCAAGATCACCGATTTCGGGATCGCTCACATAGAAGATCCATCCGCACCGGAGCAGACTCAGGCCGGGGAGATTCTTGGCACTCCGGCCTACATGTCACCCGAGCAGGTGTTGAGCCGTAATGTGGATGGCCGCTCCGATCTTTTTTCGCTTGGCATCATTCTATATGAGCTCGCAACCGGTTCAAGACCCTTTGGCGGTCAGGGTATCAATGCAATCTTCAATGCCATCACAAAGGAGGAGCCGCCTGCGGTCCTGACAAAGAGCTCTGAGGTGCCCAAGGATCTCTCTGACGTGATCATGAAGTGTCTCAGGAAGGCTCCTGAAGAGCGCTATGCCAACGGGCGAGAGTTGGCTGCGGCACTGAGAACGGCAGTCGAAAAAAGCGATTCTCCTGTTTCAATGATGCCACAACAAAAACAACGATCCCGGCGCGCTCTTCTCTATACGATCATTGTTTTTCTTTGTGTTGCAGGGATTACCACCTATTTCCTCGCCTCAAAGGTTTCAGCGCCGCTGGTGGCGGTTCCGCCTGTCGTGGAAACGGCCAAACCGGCTGTTTTGAGCGTGGAGAGTTCACCTGAGGGCGCCCAGGTATATGTTGATGGAACGCTGAAGGGGATGGCCCCTGCGCGACTTGAACTGTCAACGGGAAAGCATGAGGTAAGGTTGAGCCTCCCCCACTACTACGAATGGGAAGCGCAGGTCGAATTGAAAGAGGAAGCGGCTACTCCGCTCCAGGTGAAGCTGATTCCGATGAATGATAAGTAAAGGAGGTTATATGAAGATGATAATCAGAAGATGGAGCTTTTTAGTGATGGTGACGACCGCCCTTGTATTCTCTTTCGGGACGAGTCATGCACTGCTGTCATCCGGTCAGACGACTCCGGTGTTTGCCCTGAAGGATCTGTCAGGCAAGGCTTTTGACCTTTCCACGGTGAAGGAGAAGCAGTTGACGATCCTCTACTTTTTTGACGTGGGGTCACGACCGAGCCAGGAAGGGCTTCTGAGCCTGAATGAGCTGGCCAGACAGCATGGAGCCGACTTGAGTGTCTGGGCCATAACGACATCGCCAAAGGATAAGGTTGCCAAGTTTGCTTCGAGCACCGGGCTTACCTTTCCAATTCTCCTGGATGGTGCGAACGTAAGCGTCCTCTATCAGGCGAGACAGGTGCTTCCGGTGGTCTGCATCGTTGGCCCCGGGCTCAAGGTCCTCGATTATTTTCAGGGAGGAGGGAAGACGACGGAGGCCATGCTGGAAAGGCTGGCGGAGCGTGAGCTACAGCGCAAAAAGACTCCAGTCGCCAAGGCGATCAGCCATGCAGTGGCAAAGAAGAATCCGCAAAGCGTCAAGGCGAGAGCCGTGAGGGGCTATGCGGCGTTGAAGGAAGGAAATGTCAAAGAGGCTGAAGAGGTTTTCAATGAGCTCTCCAAACGTGGAACGCAGGGCGAAGTGCTTGGTAAAGAAGGACTTGCGGCTGTCTATACACGGCTGGGGCAGTTCGAAAAAGCGCTCCGGCTGATCAGCGAGGTTGAACAGAAAGCTCCGGAAAGGTCGTATGTTCATGTGCTGAAGGGTGACATCCTTTCTTCACAGAACAGGAAAAAGGAGGCGGAAGCGGAATACCAGGCAGCAGTCACCAGGAAGACCGCCGAACCTTACCAGGAGGCGGTTCGCTATAATAAACTCGGCCGCTTCTACGCAAGCGTCGGCCAGCAAAAAAAGGCGCGTGAACTTTACGACAAGGCGGTGACGATAGATCCTTACTATATAGAAGGGACGACGAACAAAGGTCTCACCTACGAAAAGGAAGGGCAGTGGGATCAGGCGCTTAAGGCGTATCGTCAGGCTTTGGTCACGGAT
>JBAYZR010000167.1:0-7799 GCA_041672425.1 Pedobacter sp.
CAAGGCAGAGAACGTCGACTGCCTGGTCTGCCATGATACCACTGGAACCTATAAAAAGTTTCCGTCTGCGGCAGGTCATCCTGTATACCCTGGTGAGAAAAAGGAGTTTCCCAAAGGCAAGGTATGGGAAGCGGTTGACTTGGTCAAGGTTGCGCAGTCGGTCGGCAAGCCGACCCGCGCCGCATGCGGTTCCTGCCATTTCTACGGCGGTGGTGGTGACAGGGTTAAGCATGGCGATCTGGACTCATCGCTGACAAATCCGACCCCGGATATCGATATGCATATGGGTGGAAAAGCAAATATGACCTGCGAAGCCTGCCACAAGGGAGGCGACCACTCCATCAAGGGTGAATCCGCTGCCGTCTCCGTCGGTTCCGGCGCCCGTACCATGGGATGTGTCGATTGCCACAAGGGCAATGTGCATATAAATGTAATGCTGAACAAGCATGCCAAGAAGGTTGCTTGCCAGACCTGCCATATCCCCACCTTTGCAAAATCCAGTCCTACCAAGTTGTGGTGGGACTGGTCCACCGCAGGCAAGGATGTAAAACCTGAAGATATCAAGAAGGACAAGTACGGCGAGAAACTTTACGACAAGATGAAGGGTGATTCCACCTGGGAGAAGGATGTTGCGCCTACCTATTTCTGGTATAATGGTTCGGTTGAACGGGTACTTATGGGGGATAAGATTGATCCCGCGAAGGTAGTCAGACTGTCTGCGGCAAAGGGTGACCGAAAAGACCGTAACGCAAGGATATTCCCATTCAAGATTATGAAAGGCAAGCAACCCTACGACTCTGAGAATAAGACGGTAGCGGTTGTCAACACCTTTGGGCCTCCAACCAGCGAGAGCGCTTATTGGGTCAAGTATGACTGGAACAAGGCAATAGAAGCTGGCATGAAGGCAGCCGGACAGCCTTACAGCGGCAAGTACGGCTGGATTGAAACCTCCATGGTCTGGCCGGTCAACCACATGGTTGCGCCGAAGGACAAGGCTCTCAAATGCAACGATTGCCATGGCAAAAAGGGGAGGATGGACTGGAAAGCGCTCGGCTACGCCGGAGACCCTCGATCAAAGAAATAAACTGGAGAGGTATAAAAAAGTGAGTGCAGCAATCCTGAAATCTCGCATCAAGGTTTCAGGATTGCTTTAACAAAATCAATTCGAAATTGAAGCTTTCTAATAAATTTTGGGGCAAGGTAAAGTCGAGAAAGATTAGTTATTGAGCAAATGGCCCTGTACTACAGCCTACAGCTTAAACTGACGAAAAAGGTGCTGCAACTCTTCCGCATTGATGCCTAGTTGAGCCGCCGCTTTAGCGGACTCTTGGGCTCCTTGAGATGTTTTTTGAACCACTTCAGTGATCTGATGCATATTACTTGATATTTCACTGGTGGTAGCAGTCTGTTCCTCAGCCGCAGTAGCAATTTGATTTACTTGCATGGCAACATCATTGATTTGCTGTAGTATGTCTTGAAGTGCCTGGCCAGATTTTGCAGCTTCAAGAGTTCCATTCTCTACCTGCTGAACACCCTGTTCCATAGCAGCAACGGCTCCTCTTGTTTCACTCTGGATAGCCTTTATCATATCACCAATCTCACGGGTAGCCCGTGTGGTTCTCTCAGCTAATGCACGTACTTCGTCAGCTACAACAGCAAAACCTCTCCCCTGCTCACCCGCACGAGCAGCTTCAATAGCTGCATTAAGAGCCAGCAGGTTCGTCTGGTCGGCAATATCCTCAATGGTTCCGATGATAGCGCCAATTTGGTCGGATCGTGCACCCAGACTTTCGACAGTTCGAGCCGATTCCTGGACTTTCTCAGCAATCTGGCTCATGACATTCACCGTCTTTTCGACCACCCCGGCGCCATTTTGAGCAGTATGTGTGGCTCGTTGCGCTCCTTCAGCAGCAAACTGGCAATTTTGGGCGATATCACCTGAAGTGGCGGACATTTCCTCTCCAGCAGTGGCAACAGTGGCTGCCTGGGCAGCGACTTCCTCAGAACCGGTGGCGATCTGTTCTGCGATTGAACTAACTCTTACCGCAGAGGCGGAAACTTCATTGGATGAAGAGCCAATCTTGACAAGGATTGCTTTGAGAGAAGAGGCCATCCGCTGGATTCCTTGCGATAACTGCACCACCTCATCAGCAGATTTTTGATGATCTTGAACTTCATTTAGCGAGACACTTCTGAAATCCCCTGATGCCAGCAGAGCAGTTTCTGCGACCGCTTTCTGCAAGGGATTGGTAATCCAGCGCTTCACGATGAATGTAAATGTCAGTACAAGGAGAATAACCACCAGCAGTGTCGCTCCAATCATGGCATTACGCAACAGCTTTGCTTCGGCGTTCAGTTCATCATGATACGAGCCGCCGGCAATCATCCAGTTCCATTCTTTGAAATGCTGATAGGCAACTATTTTCAACCTGGGAGAAGTTTCGTTTAATTCTTTGTTTAACCAAGGGTAGCGGATAATACCTTCTTTTTGTTTGAGCATTTCTTTGATAAATTCCCGGCCATCAGCATCCTTTGATTCAAGGATACTGGTTCCCTCTCTCGAAGGAACAATGTGAATCATTGCTTTGCCTAAATCCTTTCCTTCCTTTGCATCAATGGCATAATAATAGCCGGTCTGACCGATCTTGATGCTTCTGACTTTTTCTTTCAGAGCCTTTAGGCCTTCGGTAAAGTCCAGGCCGATGAACAGGACAGCGATGACCTTGCCACTACCGTCTTTCACAGGAACATATTTGGTCATGTAATCCTTGCCAAATAAACTCGCTTTGCCGACAAACTCCTCCCCATTTAGCAACTTCTGATAAGCCGGATGCGTCCTATCCAGGGCGGTACCTATGGCACGGCTGCCATCTTCCTTTTTCAGTGAAGTGCTGATCCGTATAAAGTCATCACCTGAACGCACGAATACCGTACCGACAGCTTTGGTCATGTTGGTGAATTTATCTACGATTTCAGTATTCATATTTAACGTAACAGATCCGGCAGAAAGAGATGGGGTCTGCTTGTCACCTATAGCGATTGTTTTTGCTGTATTCAGTGTGAATGTCCCTGGGAAAAAGCTGCTGAATACGGCATTCATTTTACCAGCGCTATCCACAAGAGCGGCATGATAAGACGACATCAAATTACCCAGAAGCGAAACCTGCTGTGAAAGATTTTGTTCGGTACGTTTTTCCAAACGGCTTGCAATGAAAATGTACAGAGACTGGGTAAAGACTAACATGACGACTACAACCAGAACTGCTTGAACAAAGGAAAGCCGCGCACCCAAAGAAAACCGCGCCTGTTTTTTCATAAGTCAGTACCTCTCATAATAGATAGAATCGGATTCTGCTGAACAGTGGATAGCAGTCGTAAAAAAAGAGTCTAACTGCTGAAGAATCGAGTTCATTTGATTCTATACAGCCCATCCTGTCAACTGTTTTTAATGTTATTGTTGTGAAATTTTCTGATTATTACAAAATTGGCATTCTGCCTTCAAATACGATGCGGAATTGCCAGAAGAGATCCTGACCGCTAGTCCAGAGAGTGGCACTATAAAACCGACCTGCCGGAACAGATAAAGGTTGAATCAATACTGGTTATAGTTCATTCTGCTGAGAAAAAAAGTCCCGTTGAAGCTGATAAATTCCAGCACGAAAAGACAAGAAATAACCGATGGGTTTGATACCCACTATAGGAGATAATATGAAAAAGTCAGTCGGTGCACAGACACTGCTCTTTCCTACCCCGGTCCTGATGGTCGGCACCTATGACCATGCTGGTAAACCCAACCTGATGAACGCTGCCTGGGGCGGCATCTGTTGCTCTCAGCCGCCGTGTGTTGCTGTGTCACTGCGCAAGGCAACCTATTCCCATGCAGCCATAGTGGAACGCAAAGCCTTTACGGTTGGAATAGCTTGCGAAGCTTGGATGGTGGAAGCAGATTATGTCGGAATAGCCTCCGGTCGTGACATTGACAAGTTTAGCGTAACCGGACTGACACCAGTCAAAAGTGACCTGGTGGATGCGCCTTACGCGGCGGAGTTTCCGGTGGTGCTGGAGTGCCGCCTGCTGCACATTATTGAGATCGGTCTGCACACCCAGTTTGTCGGTGAGATTCTCGATGTAAAGGCTGACGCTGACGTTTTGAGCGATGATGGTCTCCCTGACATCATGAAGATCAAACCTCTCATATTTGACACCTCCCACAAGGGGTACCACGGCGTCGGATTGCTCCTGGGCCAGGCATTTACTGTTGGAAAAGGACTGCAATCGTGGGCAAACAAGACGTCATTTCCATGAACCGTGCATTGGCCCGCATGTGCGAATTGTAGATAAACAGGAGTGTTAAGATGTCAGAAGCCATTTCATTCTGGCTTGACAACAAGATAGCCTCTGCAAGGAAAATAGCAGAGATTGGTGACCAGGCGCTGGTGGACTACCGGGGCAAGTTCTACGTCATCATGAACGGCACGGCTGTTATGAAGGGATCAAAACCATTACACTACTCAAAATCTTCTATGCCCGCTATTTGGAAGAAGGCCATGCGGGGAGAAGCGCCGACGGTAAAGCCTTCAGAACCCGAAGACGATATATTACCCATGGCGTCCGTTACAAAACGGGTTCGCATTAAAAAAATGAAGGAGGCAGCCCCCATGACGGATGCCACACCAGCAACTCTACAGCAAACTGCCGCTCCCAAGACTGAAGTAGTTCCGAAATTCCACAGACCTGCTACAAAAACAGAAACTAAATCCGCCTCACAAACCATGGTACAGGCTCAATGCCCTTACTGTAGCCAGAAACATGAAATCCCAGTGGAAAAGGGGAAGAACGGCAAACCCTTCTTTATCACCTGCACCAAATGCGCAACCGATTTTGCGGTGCGCTTCGTGTCGGTCACCATCTTCCAGGCCCAGGTCGCAGGGTTCCGGTAACCCCTGAACACCCGCCTGTGGGTGTGATTTAAAACGATGATAGCGAGTTGATGCTACCGCTTCTTAGGCACTCGGCAAATAATAAACATTCCATCTTACATTTCATCTTTGGGGCGTATTTCGCCGCGCCTCAATCGCAAAATCCTCAACGTAGCATTGCTACGCCTGCGGTTTTGCTCAATCGGCACGGCAAACTCCGACCCAAATCTGAACGTTATATGGAACATTTATTCTTTGCCGAGTGCCTTACCCCGCCAACCTTTCTGCGAGACAGCGTATATGCCGATCATCGGTGCCACAGCACCCCCCTAACAGCTTCATCCCGAAATCCTTATGAAGCGCGGCGACGGTGCTTCCGAAAACAGTCGGGTCTTCCTCTGCCAGTTCGGCGCTGTTATCAAGTTCCTCCGGGCTTAGGGGTGAAGTGTTGGCCAGCAGCCCGATAACCCTTTCCCGTACCAACGGAACCGCATTGATTTCCTGAAGAAGTACCTGACGAAATACCGAGGCATGGGTGCAGTTCACCAGATATGCGAGCGGACGGGTGGAGGAGGACGCATCAATGGCCGCAATAGCGGCGGACAGTGGCGTGCCGTCCAGCAGCGTTCCTCTGGGACAAACCAGCACACTGATAACGTAGGGTAGACCGGTGGCTGCCAGAGCCTGAGCCAGACCGGTTGCTTCGCTGAGAGCGGGAAGGGTCGCCGCCAGTAGAAAATCTACCCCGCTTGCGGCCAGGGCATCAGCCTGCCAGCGGTGGAATTCTCGGGCGGCGTTTGTGTCCAGTGCTTCGGCAGAGTTGTAGGCGTCTCCTTTACAGCTCATCAGCCCGCAGATCACGACCTTGCGACCATAATCGCCGTATCCCCGGCGTAGTTCGGCCAGGAAACGCGCGTTGTCGCCATTCACGTCATGCCCTGAAAGCCCGGAGGCAGCAATCCGCTCTCCGTTTGCCCGCCAGGTGGGAGTGGATAGCAGAAGCGGCAGGTCAAATTGTTGACCGATGTCCAGGTACTCCCGGCAGATGTCAGCCAGGACTTTGCAGCTGTCTGGTTGGTAGATCAGTGCTGAATTGACCACATGCGGATCAAGAACAATAGCGGGATTGCGGCGCAATCGCTCTATGACCGCTCCTTCGCCCAGTATGACCGGTTCGGTGGCCAGCAGGTGCGGAAACGATAATATCTGAGTGTCGTTCATGTCAGTACCTCAGTCACAGGACGACCGAGAGCCGTGCCCAATTCGTTGGCCAGCCTGGTCTATACCGCCAGTCAGGATGCGGCTTTTGAGGATATGGTAAGGTGACATCCGGCTAGAGTTTCATAGAAAAAATTGTGCATATTTTCCTTTGATTCCGACCGTCTGCTGTGCTAGAAATATAGCAAGTTTACACGCATATTCAGAATACCAAGCCATAAAGGAGTACGCCATATGTCCACCAGTAACGATAATGCCGCACCAGCAGTCATCGCTTTCGTTTCCGGCGCCGTTATCGGCGCCGTTGCCGCTCTCCTCCTTGCGCCGAAACCTGGCCGGGAAGTCCGCGAAAAACTCTCTGAACTTGGAGAAAACGCTGCCGAAAAAGTGAGACGGATTGCGCGCGACGCAAAATTCAAGTCATCGCCGAGGGCAAACTCCGGGGATTTCCAGTATGACGGTGGAGACGCCTGGATTTAACAGGCTGCTCAGCACGGAGTAAACACCATCTTTAGCAGGGATGCGCAGGATAGGCAGGATGTATGAACATCCCCTTCATCTCGTTCATCCCTGTTTTTTTTTCAGCAGATATCGCCGTTACAAATTCCGACCACCAAACCGTGCATCAGGGTGTAGGGGTGTCCTCCTGTTTTAGATTCTACGTCACAGCGATAGAGTTCGTCGAACAGACGCTGTAGATCACTTCTTGCAAAGTTTTTCGCCTGTAGTAGCATCTCGCCCAAAAAATAGGGGTTGATACCGGTCTCCTTGCTGATATCGGCCTGAGGCGCCTTGCAATCCAACATCTCCCTGATTCGCCACAATTGTCTGAAATGCCGCGTCAGCGCACCGATCATCATCGGTATTTCCTCGCCATTTCGCAAAAGGGTATCAAGACATCTCAATGCGTTCTGCATATCCCTGACACCAAGAAAACGGGCCAGCTCAAAGACGGTAAAGGCCTTTGAACTGCTGGCGATGGTGCGTACATCGTCCAGCATTACTCTTGGGCGGGTTCCTGCATACACGACCAGTTTTTCGATCTGCGATGATAGTTCCTGCAAATTATTCCCGATGAGAAACGAAAGCAACTCCGCTGCCGCCGGTTCTATGGGTTTCCCATGTACAACGGCTTCACTCTGGATGAAACTGCTGATTTTATTGTCATAAAGACGCTTGAATTCCACAAGCGCGCCCTGTTTTTTGAGCTCCAGGAAAAACTTCTTACGCTGGTCGATCTTGGCGCCGGTGAATATCAGGCAGGTGGTCGCAACAGGGTTCTGAATGTAAGAAAGCAGGGCTTCACAAGCCGAAGCGGTCAACGCCTCGGCCCGTTTAACCAGGACAGCTCGACGGTCGGCGAACATTGGAAGGGTCTGGGCAGCATCAGAGATATCAATACCTTTGGACTCATTACCGTAGAACACGTTAAAGTTAAAATCCTTAAGGGATTGATCAATGGCCCGGTCGAGCAGAATCCGGGTAGCCCGGTCAACAAGGAAGGATTCCTCGCCATACAGATAGCAGAGAACAGGAATTTTCCCTTTCTGGATGGATGTTTCAAACTCCTGGGCCGTCATAATCAGTAAGACTGCTCAATTGCGGTCAGGAATTTCTGGGCAAGAATCCTGGATGCGGCGGCAAGGGCAGCCTCTTCAGCAT
>JBAYZR010000168.1:0-7766 GCA_041672425.1 Pedobacter sp.
TAAACACCAACCTTGGGAACATCCTCTACGATTTGGACAGGCATTCTGAAGCTATTCCCTGTTTTCGCAGAGCCCTGGAAAATACCCCAGACTTTTCCATCATATACAAACTGGCTTATTCACTCCGGGTCATGGGGAACAATGATGAAGCTGTTACCTTCTGCCAACAGGCGCTATTGATCGAACCTGAATCAGTGGCGACATTGATCAACATGGGCGCTGCCTGCAACAGCCAGGGAAGAATCGAAGATGCTGTTGCCTGTTACCGCAGGGCGATCACAGTTGATCCTGATTATGAGGGAACATATTGTGCCCTGCTGATGACGCTACAGTATTATTTCAAGGTTTCCAGCGAAGAGTTGTATGCCGAAGCTCGAAACTTTGCACTGAAGTTTGAAGTACCTTTACGCAAAGTTGAGAACCTAGCAACACAGATGCCACAACCTGGAACCAGGCTCAGGGTCGGCCTGGTTTCGGCTGACCTCCATAACCACCCGGTGGGCTATTTCCTGGAAGGTGTTCTCAGACATCTCAACAGCGATTCCCTGGCCCTGGTTGCCTATGCCAACCAGACAGTGCATGATTCGTTGAGCGAGCGGATCAGGCCATTTTTCGAGGAATGGGTTACGGTTGCCGGGTTGACGGATGAGCAATTGGCCGACCGGATCAAATCGGACAAAATCGATCTTCTGATCGATCTCTCGGGGCACTCAAACGGCAACCGGCTGCTGACCTTTGCCCGTAGGCCGGCTACAGTGCAGGCCACGTGGCTGGGATATGCCAGCACCAGCGGGCTGGAGTCCATGGACTTCATCCTTGCCGATCCGCTTACAATTCCGCCAGAAGAAGAACAGTTCTATTCCGAGAAGGTCTGGCGCCTCCCCGAAACCTATCTCTGCTTCACCCCGCCTGATCTGGATCTGCCGATTTCCAGCCTGCCGGTGCTGGAAAACGGCCACATCACCTTCGGTTGTTTCAATAATCCGGCTAAGATCAATAATCCGGCTAAGATCAATGATACGGTCATCACCTGCTGGGCGGATATCCTGCAAAATGTGCCGGAGTCGGTACTGCTGCTGAAGTACCGGAACTTTGACCATGAAGCGGAACAGGAGGCGTGCCGTCAACGCTTCCAAAGGCGGGGTATTGCAGCGGACCGCCTGCGCTTTGCCGGGGCGTCATCACGCGACGAGTACCTGGCAGCGTACCGGGAGGTGGATTTCTGTCTCGACCCGTTTCCATTTCCAGGTTTGACAACGACCTGCGAGGCGCTCTGGATGGGTGTGCCGACATTGACCCTGAAGATGTCGCGGGGGATGTATGGCCATAACGGTGAGCTGGTCATGAAAATGGTTGGCCTGAACGATTGGGTGGCTGAGTCTATTGAGGAATACCTTGAACTGGCCCGGACTTTTGCAGCTAATTTTGGATGGCTTGCAGCGTTAAGGACGAGCCTCAGGGAGACCTTGCTCTCATCGCCTTTGTGCGATGCAGGGAGATTCGCCGGGCATCTGGAACAGGCCTTCCATGGAATAGCACGGATGCATGCTGCCAGCCAAACCACTTGATTCCAAAACCAACCCAGGTACTCTATCTTGCCGACCTGATTAGATCCAAATTCATACACGGCAAACGACGGTTAAAGACTGTCCTGAATACGGTAATGTACCGGCTTGGAAGCTATATTCATTATATTTATCCCGGATTCTGTGTGTGCACACATGAGCCACCTCATTAAATTTTGTTATTTAGGTTGACAGTATATAAACCGTCCCGGTTCCAATGAAATATGCTGTTGCCTGAAAAAAAGGGCCCCGTTGTCGGGGCCCTTTTTTCATAAAAATGGCACCAAACTGTCTATTAAGGCAGCATGGGATTGGATGCGCCCACAAATGCCGGGTAGCTGGTTTCTTCAGCACGATTGAACTTCATCTCACCGGTTGCAGCCCAGTAGTTGGCTTTGGCGTCTGGTACGTGGGCCGGATTCTGCGCATAAATTACCATATTAGCTGCAAGAGCATTAACATCGTATTGTACTGGTTCTACTACAGTACTAATATTTGCAGGGTTGGTGTAGAGCCAGGCGTTAGTGTAGAAGTCATACTGGCCGTTGCGGATGGCGGTGCGGGTAGGGAACTGGCCGTTGTATTTGACCGGTGCAACGTTCTGGCTGGTCTTGGCAACGTTGGTCGCCTGGTCGCCGTCGGCATAGCCAATGGCGCCAATGAGTGCACCGTCCGGGTTGGTAGTGGAGTTGCCATTTACACATTTGATCTCGTCGCTGGAACCCTGGTTGAACCAGATGTGAGGAGCAGCGGTGGGATCATCGTCTGCAGAAACCATGTTTGAGCCCCAAACGGAGTTCATGACGGTCAGGTCAAGGGCTGCGTGAGTGCCAGAACCGGCGTGACGCAGACAGGCAGTTACATCCTGATTGGTGAAGTAAGCGCCCAGGTCAGACCAGTTGGAAACGTAGCCTGAGAAGATAAGGTTGGCTTCTTCACGGCTGATGTTGGTGATGGTTGCGGCAGTGCCGCACACTCCGGCAGTGCCGTCATTAAGCTTGCAATGTGCGTTGGTGGTGCAGTACTGGCCGACCAGACCGGTGGTGCAGGTCGAAGCTTTGACGTTCTTGTTGACAAAGAATCCGAACGGAACAATTACGGTGTTGGCTGGAGTCAGGCTGCTGGTGTCGATGGGTGCATTCACTGGACTGAATGCACCGCCGCCCATAGGTCCGAACTTGTTGCCACTGGAAGACTGGAGCAGGGACTCGCCAGCCACGTCGGAAGTGCCGATATGAACCTGCTTGCAGACTAATGTGCTGTCGGAATTATACATCAGGCGCTCACCTTTGGTGGTGTCGCAGCCATTGGCCAGGGACGGATCAAGAGGAACTTCTTTTTTGATTGCAAGGACGCCTTCTGCTGAGGCGATACCGGAGTAGCGGATGTCGAGGTCGCGCTTGTTGCCGTTGTCGGCGTTTCTCGGGACCAGCGTGCTGGTGCAGTCTTTGGCGGATACAAAGCCATGTTTGCCGCCGTTGTTGACCGGAGCTGAGACGTTGGTGCAGCCGAGGTTGTTCTGGGCATAGTTCTGAGCCTGGTCGTTCCAGTAGGTGTACTGGGCCGAGGCGCCAAAGATGTTCAGTTCGGCCGGTGCGGCCTGGGCGATACCGGCAATAGCCAGTAAGGCTGCGGTTGCAGCAAGTGATCCTGTGATATGCTTTTTCATTGGTGATTCTCCTTTTGTTTGGGTTAGGTTAACTACAGTTATGTTGTAAACATGGAGTTTCCAGGTAGCCGGGATGCAACAGGCATCCCGGCGGGTATTTATATATAATTAAGCAGCCTTTACCTTGCGACGCAGACCGAACATGCCGAGCAGGCCGGAACCCATAAGGAAGAATGCCGGTGGGATCGGAGTATTGGCGGTAACGATAGTTGAAGAACCGTCAGCGTTTGTAATAATTTGGGCAACAGCGACGCCGGTCCTACCATCAGTGTCAGCTGTGGCAGCTTTTGCATTGTCCCAGAAATAGAGGGTCTGGGTATTGTTTGTTGCCAGGTTGCTCAGGCTCAACTCGGTTGCTGCACGGGCTGCGACGCCGGTGATGGTGTTACCGAGCCATCCCTGAGTCGAAGACAGTTTGTTTTTGTAGCTGTTGGTGGCCGTCGCCAGACCTGCGTAGTTAGTGCCGCCCTGGGAATTATAAGTTAAATACATAGAGGTAGTACCGGCATTGATGGCTGTCAGACCCGTGGTGCCGCCGATAACCAAAGGAGCGGTCGTAGTGCTGTTGGTGGCCCAGAGGTCGGAGTTTAAACGATCAAGGGCAAAGTAGACGACTTTTGTTGCCGTGAATGTAGTATCCACACCGTCAACCTTTATTATCGTGCTGAAACTGCCTGGTTTTGTGGTCGATTGGCCGGGAGCGATCAGGTCTTTTACATTGCCCAGGTCAGTGGCGATCTCTGCGCCGCTTCTGTCATAATACACGCGGATCAGTTCCAAGTCGGCGAAGGCAGCGAAGGCGCTGCTGGCGGAGAGGGTCATCATGGCAGCGGCGATGAGCATAACGATTTTCTTTTTCAACATTGTAAATCTCCTTTTCTTCCATTTTTGGTTTGAACTTGATGGTGTGATTGCTTCCTTCTCAATTTCCCTCCAGACGGCCCGGCCATCCATATTTCAGGACCCGTCGGCTTTCCGTCACCAGGTTACGTGGTTTTGGCTTTTACTGAAGAGTGGCTGGTTTAAGTACTGTCAGCCGTTCTTTGATGAATTTAGTCAGGTATATTTTTTCCTTCACCTCCTTTTTCCGGCAGGCTGCTGCCGAATAAAAACAAAAATGCCCACTTCCATGAGATGTTTCGCAGGTCGGCCAGTGGTCCTGATCTGCATTTGCTCTCTGTAAGTGGGCTTTCTGGTCCCTGGTAAAAGCCAGGTCAGCTAAAGTTCCCTGATATTCAATTGTCGTATTTACATATTTGGTTGCAGTAGGCAGCTACCAACACTGCCTGTGTACTTCCGGGTTTAATCAGCTTGCGGCGTATTGCGCAGTATCTCCTCGTATTTCTCTATCCGGCCTATTCCGCCCTGGGTGAAGTTGATCTTGATGTAGCCGGTGAATTGCCTTTCGTTCATCTCCTGAATTACATTCACCAGATCCTCCAGGCGGCCCATCCTGTTACAGTTCCCTTTGGGGTGATAGCTACCCTTTGCAGGTATTATTTTATTCCCTTCAACCATTTTCATGATTACTCAGAACGCCAGATCATTTATTTACTGCTTTCATGTTGGCAAGCACTCTAGCATATGTTTGTTACAAACAAAGGTCGAATAGGATAAATTTCTGTTAAATGATTTTATCGAATATTTTTTTGTTCATTGATTATTTTAAAACGACATATTATGTCGTAACTACCTTGTCGATCACTGCTCACTGGACTCTAACTTGTTAAATCTTAAATACAAATCTGCGTATGCAATGGACCATGCATAGTTGCGAAAAACGTGCAGACAAAAATGTTACCAGAAATTTATGCTACTGAGATTTGTTTGTAACAAAGCTGTGCTAGATTGCTTTGCTATAGTTCCGGTTCAACCACATATGAAATCATCCCTGGCAAAGGAATTTAAAACCATGCAACATTTACAGTTGTTTAAAAAGGTGTCTCTAACCGCAATGCTTACCATGCCCCTGGTTGCGTGTGCCGGTCATCCTGCAGTTGTCCGACAGGGCGACAATGTAGGGGTAAGTTTCACATGCCGTCTGCCTGATGGCAGACTGGCAGCCACCACCCTTCCGGACTCCTCCGTGGTCGGCGAGGCCAAGTCGCCGTTCTATCTGCCCCGCACCGGCCTTGATACAGTTACAATAATGGCCGGCAAAACATTGCCAGATTCAATGAGCCCTTTTCGCCAGCCCTTCGAGCAGGAGATCCTACAGCGTCTTGCTACGCTGATTCCCGGTCTCAAAGAGGGTGGGCAGGCACAATGGATTCTTGAAGCGGAGCGCTACCCGGTTTCTTCACCGAATGAAAAACTGGTGAAGCTGGCAAAAACAAGGAAACGCCAGAAGGAGATGCGGCTGAGCATTGAGGAATATACGAACAAGACCGGCAAGAACCCGGAAGTGGGACAGCCATTTGTTCTCGACAAACTGGTTCCGGGAAAGGTGAGAGAAGTAACCGAAAACGAGGCGGTGATCCGTTTTACCCCAATACAGGGGAAGGATCTTGTAACTCCTTTCGGGCCGGTCACCGTGCAGGAGAAAGCGGACCATTACGAATTGGAGATAGGCGCTGAAGCAAGTCAACTGATACGGACCGGTGGCATGGCAGGCCGGATCATCTCTGTTGATAAAGAATCCATTACCATAGATTACGGCCACCCGTTCGCTGGTGAAATGCTGAAGTGCGATGTAAAAGTTGAGTCGGTAGAACCGCGGAAACGGGAGGAATCTGCTCCGGCTCAGTTGGCGCCACCACAGCAGGATGCGGCAAAGCCTTCCGACGTGTTGGCAATCCCGGTGCCCGACCCCGATGTTTCCCAACAAATTGAAGAGGCGTTGCGTACTATTAACAAAGAAAAACAGACGGAATCAGGCGCACATAAAATGGAAACAGTATTAATGGCGGCAATCGGCGATCTTGCCGTTGTTAACTATACAGCCATGCTGGAAGATGGGACCGTCTTCTATACAACCCGTAAATCGGTGGCTGAGGACACAACTGTAAAAAAGGCTGCCTGGTTTTCCGCACCGGCCAGTTTTGCTGGTGAGAGCGTAACGGTTGGCAAGGCAGCGCTGTTCCCCGGTATCGGTGAGGAGCTGGAGGGTATGTCGGTTGGGGGTGTGAAGCGTCTGTTGCTTCCTCCGGAAAAGGCATTCGGTCCCACCGATCCGCTAAAACTTGAGAAGCTGCCGCTGGTGCGAACCATGCCCCGGACAATCAGAGTTTCCGCCGAAGAGTATGCCAAACGCTTCAATGCCTCTCCGGTTGCCGGTCAGGAAATCCCCCTGACCCCCTATTTCCCGGCCAGGGTTTCTGCGGTCAGCGAGCGGGAGGTGGAACTTGAACTGCTGGCTGAGAATGGCAAAATCATCACTGAACCGTTCGGCACAACAGTTATCAAGGTCGATGGCGAAAAAATAACAACGACGCTGACGCCGGTCATTGGCGGTATCTTTCCCGAACAAAACGGGTACGGTGTTATTACCAGCACCGATGCAACAAGCTTTACCTTGGACATGAACAACCCTCTGGCCGGCAAGATAGTGACCATCGACCTGGAACTGTCCGGCCTGACCCGGCAGGTTGGTCATGATGCCGGAAGTGCTCTGTGATGATAAATAGAATCCTTACGACCTCCAGATTTGCGCAACTGCTCCCGCTTGCCCTCAGCGGCATACTTATGTTCGCTCCTCTTGCTATGGCCGAAGATACCCCGCCACCGGATGAACCCATGGCAACCTTCGATGATACGACGGCCCCGTCCGCAAATGCCCCGGCTGCTGAGCAGCAGGAGCAGACCTTTACCATCAGGCGCTTTATCATTGAAGGGAGCGCCCTGTTCAGCGCCGAGGAACTTGCCAAGCAGGTCAGCAGTTTTGTTGGCAGGCACAAAACAGCAGCCGACGTGGAGGGGGCGCGGGATGCCCTGGAACGTTACTTCCACGATCAGGGATATCCAACAGTGATGGTTAATATCCCCGAACAGGCGGTGCAGAACAAGGTCATCCGGCTGGATATCATTGAGAACCGGGTGGGGACGGTTACGGTGACCGGAAACCGCTGGTTCTCGACAGACAAGATTCTCCGCGAGCTTCCCTCAATCTCCTCCGGACAGGTCATCAAACTCCAGAAGCTACAGCAGGAAGCGAACCGGATCAACCGCAACCCTGATTTCAAGATAGTTCCCGAGATGCAACCGGGCAAGGCGCCTGAATCGGTTGACATGACCATCAAGGTAACCGACCAGCTCCCGCTTCACGGCAGCCTGGAACTGAACAACCGATCCAGCCACGACACCACTGACCTTAGACTCAACGCCGCGCTGCGTTACGACAATCTCTGGCAGCGGGAACACTCCATCTCGGTCCAGTACCAGATTTCACCGGAAAAGCCGAGCGAAGTGCAGGTAGTATCCGGTTCCTATACACTCCCGGCGCCCTGGGACCGCGACGACAAGGTCGTGGTCTACGGGGTGTTGTCCAACACAGAGACCGCTTCGGCAGCCGGATTCAACAACCTCGGCAAGGG
>JBAYZR010000169.1:0-7741 GCA_041672425.1 Pedobacter sp.
GCGGCTTTGCCACGCAGCTTACGCAGATAGTACAGTTTGGCGCGGCGAACATGACCGCGGGTAACGACCTCAATGGCTTCCAGTGAAGGGGAATGGAGTGGGAAAACCCTCTCGACACCGATGCCGTTGGATATTTTACGGACCGTGAAAGACTCGCGAATACCACCATTCTGGCGGGCAATACACACGCCCTGATAGGCCTGGATACGCTGTTTGTCCCCCTCAACGATCTTTACATGAACCTTGACCGTGTCCCCGACCTTGAAGACAGTAATGTTCTTTTTCATCTGTTCAAATTCCAGAAAATCAATGGTATTCATCGTAGCTTCCTCCTCTATGTCTCTCTGTTTGCTATAAATATGAGTCTACTATAGTCCTCTAAGTCGGTCGAGCATGATGGCAGCTGCCGAACGAACCGAGAGGTGATTATATGAACCTGCGCCTGTTATCGGTTTCAAAATATGATCTGCTGATTCAAAACATTCTTTTGTCAATCCCCAGCCGGTTCCAAAAAGCAAAAGGAACGGGTTGTCCGGCTTTTCAAGCAGCTGTTTCAAATCTGCAACAGCGATGCTGCCAGGCCATTCAGTTGCACCTGTTATGACCGTTTTTACAGTATTGTCAAAGCCGTTTTGGAAATCGTCGATAGCTGAATCCAGGTCGTCACATACCCTGATGATATCAAGTGCTTTTTTGCGATCCGGGTTATATGCCGCGCCCCAGCCTTCTTGCCAGTGTCTTGTTATTCGTTGTGCCAGGCCGCGCTGTTCTATTGACGGTGTCACAATATAAAATCTGTCCAGTCCATATGTTTTAGCAGAACGGGCTATGTCGTGCACGTCAAGATTGGTCAGTGCGGTAGTAATTACTTCGCGGTGCTTGTTATACACCGGGTAATGTAACAGGGCAATGGCCAGATTAGCGAGCAAAGGTACCATCTTTCTGTTCCAACTCTGCAAGCATCTTCCGGTCTTCCTTTGTTAACTCGATACCTGACAGTAAATCCGGTCGGAGGGTAGATGTTTTACGGAGTGATTCTTGCCTGCGCCATTTTCTGATCAGTTCATGGTTACCTGACAACAAAATCTCCGGCACCTTCAATCCTTTGAATTCAGGGGGACGGGTGTACTGGGAATATTCCAGCAGTCCGTCGCAGAATGAATCGGTCGCCGCTGATTCATCGCTGCCAAGGACACCCGGTACAAGCCGGGTAACCGCATCCACAATAACCATGGCGGCGATTTCCCCCCCTGAGATGACGTAATCACCCAAGGAGATATCATCCTCCACGTACAACTCCCGAATCCGCTCGTCAATACCCTCGTAACGCCCGCAGATGATGATCAAACCCTCACGCGTCGCCAGCTCCGCGGCAATCTTATGAGTAAGACGGCGTCCCTGGGGAGATGTCATCACGATTGTCGATGCCGGATGTTGTGCCTTTACGGATTCGATGCAGGCAGACAGAGGTTCAACCTTCATTATCATGCCGGCGCCACCGCCATAGGGGGCGTCATCGGCTGTCTGGTGGCGGTCGGTAGAGTAGTCTCGAATATTATGCAGTGATATGTCAATGAGCTGTTTGTCTTTGCCCCGTCTGATGATGCTTTCGTCGAACGGACCGGCAAACATTCCTGGAAAGAGCGTTAGTATGTTGAACTTCATAGATCCAGCATGCCTTCCAGCGGGGTAATCAGCATCCTGCCGCCTTCCAGATCAACACTGCTTATGACATCGGCAATCGCGGGAATCAGGTATTCTCGCTCTGCACTGCGCACCACATAGATATCGCTGCTCCCGGTTTCAAAGATATCAACAATGGTACCCAGTTCTTCCCCATCAATCGTGACAACCGTAATTCCGATCAGGTCGAACCAGTAATACTCATTGTCTTCCGGTATCGGCAGTTGACTCCTTAGCAGGCAAATTTCACTTCCTACAAGCGGTAGAACCAGATCTATCTCGTCCAGTCCCTTTAGTCCGATCATAAGTTTACCGGCATGGGGAGTAACGCTTTTGAGCCCGAACTCCTTAAGTTTGCCCTCTTTAGACTTCAGTGTAACGGTATGGGCTACCTGCAAGCTCTCAATGTTGCCGGAAAAGGAGTAAACCTTAAGCATTCCTTTGATTCCGTGGGTGCCGGTAATCTTACCCACGGGGATCAAAACATCCGATTCATCCATTACTCAACAATCTTGAGGATAGCTTTCTTGTTATCCTTGGTGGAAACCGCGTTAAGGATGGTACGGATAGCCTTGGCTGTACGGCCTTCCTTACCGATAATGCGTCCCATATCTTCTTTTGCAACGGTCAGTTTGATGACCAGCGTATCCTCTTCCATCTCTTCTACAGCCTGGACCTTTTCGGGGTCGTCGACGAGTGACTTGGCAATGGTTTCAACAAGTGCTTTCATGTCGGTTTCCTCTGCTGATGTTGAATATCCGGCGTACCGGAGGTGGATGTGGGATATGCTCTGTTGTCTAGGCTACCACCTTGTCCAGGATCCCGGCTTTTTTGAGCAGCTGACGGACGGTATCGGTTGGTTGTGCGCCCTTGCTGAGCCATGCCAGAATTTTCTCTTTGTTCAGTTTGAAAACAGCGGGGTTTTTAGTAGGATCGTAGGTTCCCATGTTCTCAATGAAACATCCATCTCTGCGGCTACGAACATCGGCGACGACCACTTGGTAAAAAGGTTTTTTTTTGGCGCCTGCGCGTGCGAGCCTGATCTTTGTTGCCATTGTGAATCCTCCTGAGTCATTCTTTCTGCGATTTTATAAACAGTGAAATATTGTGCTATCCAAAGGGAAGTGTACCCTTGCCGAGCCCGCCCATACCCTTGAGAAGCCCTTTGGGGCCGAGTTTTTGCAACTGTTTGACCATTTTCTGGGCCTCGGTGAAACGTTTGAGGAGTTGGTTGATCTCCTGCACGGTAGTGCCGCTGCCTTTGGCGATTCGCAGTCGTCGACTTCCGTTGATGATGCCGTGATTGGTCCGCTCACCAGGTGTCATTGAACGGATGATGGCTTCGATCCGCTTGATTTCCTTCTCGCTTGGCTGGGCAACCTGCATCTGCTTCATCATTTTGCCCATGCCGGGGATCATGCCCATGATCGATTCCAGCGAACCCATTTTCTTGATCTGTTGAAGCTGGGCGAGGAAATCCTCCAGGTCGAACTGGTTTTTCTTGAATTTTTGTTGAAGCCGGGCAGTTTCATCCTCGTCAAAGACCGACTGGGCCTTCTCAACCAGGGTGAGTACATCACCCATACCCAGAATGCGTGAAACAAGCCGGTCGGCGTGGAAAATCTCCAACGCGTCCAGTTTTTCACCCAGACCTGCAAATTTGACCGGTTTGCCGATGACGGCCTTGATGGAGAGGGCGGCGCCACCTTTGGCATCACCGTCCAGCTTGGTTAGAACTACACCGGTAATGTTCAGACGCTCATTGAATCCGCTGGCTACGTTGACCGCTTCCTGACCGGTCATGGCATCTGCCACGAACAGGATTTCCATAGGAAGGGTGGCGGACGCAATCTCCTTCAACTCATTCATCAAATAATCGTCGATCTGGTGTCGACCGGCAGTGTCGATAATGACAGTGTCATAGCCGTTCAGCTCGGCAAATTTCATGGCTGCGGCACAGATGTCGACCGGCTTCTGGTCGGTTGAGGAATTAAATACCTCAAGGCCGAGTTGCCGCCCAATGGTCATGAGTTGTTCAATGGCAGCAGGACGGTACACATCAGCGGGAACCAGTAGCGGTCTACGCTTCAGGTTCTTCAGGTGTCTGCCAAGTTTGCCGCAGGTAGTGGTTTTTCCAGCTCCTTGAAGACCGACCATCATGATGGCCACTGGTGGTTTCGCTGCCAGATTGAGGCTATTGTCCTCGTTGCCACCCATGATCGACACGAGTTCGTCATGGACAATCCGGATGACTTGTTGTCCCGGAGTCAGGCTCTGGAGCACCTCAATGCCGACTGCCTTGCCCCGGACATTCTCAATAAAATCTTTGACGACCTTAAAGTTTACATCAGCCTCAAGGAGCGCCAAACGCACTTCGCGTAGCGCTCCCTTGATGTTTTCCTCAGTCATTACTCCCTGGCCGCGGAGTTTTTTAAAGACCGACTCAAGTTTTTCCGAAAGGCTGTCAAACATCGTAGGTTAAATCATCTCTTTGAGCATAATATTCTAAAAGGGGTTCACTATAAAGTACTGCTCGGAGAACTGTCAAGAATTATTTGAATTTTAGAGTGTTATCACCTGTGTAGCCCTTAGCAGATTCTCGGCTGTGGTGAGCATATTTGTTGTGTTGCCGACCCGGAGTTTGTCTTTGCGTTCAAAGAAGTCAAGGCAGAGTCCGCAGGAAAGAATCTCTACTCCCATATCATTTAATTTCTCCAATGCCTCCAGCGCCTCAGAACCCTCGGTGGTAAGGTAGATGCCGCTATTGAGGAATAGTATGCTGGCTGGTTGGTCACTGGTTTCAAGCAGGGTGTGGATGAAGGTTTTCATCAGCAGGCTACCCAGCTCTTCAGGACCTTCACCAAGGCGGTTGGAGGTAATCAGCAGAACCCGATCATTGCTCAGCCTATTTGAAACGCGGGGTTTTTCTGCATTTTTATCGCTGGTAATGGTGAGAGCCCAGCCTTCAGTTTCGTCCTGTTCTTCACTTACCAGGAATCCTCGGTTACGGGCAAAGCGGGCGACATTCTCCCTGGGCGCCCCGTTGTCCAGTAAAACCTGCAACTCCCCCTGTTCCTCCAGTGCCTTCTTGACGCTGATTACCGGCGCTGGACAGGCCATATTCCTGCAATCAATGCATTTCATGCCATATATTCCTTTTCTTTGTACCTCAGTCTATGGGTGGCTGGAATTTGTCCAGACTCTGACAAATTGTCCGCCTTCGTATCTGGTTACGAATTCCGGCAGCAGTTTTTCGCTGGCCAGGACCTCCATGATTCTGTCGAGGATATCCTCGCTGAAGCGTATGGCCATGCCGCAATCCGTCTGTAATTTACTGGGTGCAGGGATAATCAGGATCGGCAAATTCATTGCTTTGAGAATGTTCTCGGCCTTCATCACCCGGTGGGCTGAATTAAATACCGCCAGCAGGTGTCCTTCTTCTATCATCCAACGGTTCTCCATATTATCTGCCCTGTTTGCTAAGCCGATTGACAAACTGTACACGACTTTCTACTATGCCCGAAAGGAGATGGGCATGCAAGCGTCGTTAACCACTGCCGGATTGATATTTCTGGCTTTTATCATCAGTATCCCGTGCGGTTATTTGCGTGAAAATTACGCAAAATTCTCGTTCATGTGGTTTTTGCTGATACATATTCCGATACCGTTTATTGTGTTGCTTCGCATTGAGGCCGACATCAGTTGGCATATCATACCCCTGACCTTGGGAGGATCTATAGTCGGCCAGGTTGTTGGTGGAGCTTTGAACAGACGGAGGAAGAGGCATGGCAAATAGGGCTAGAATGAAATTCCCCCAGCCTTTATCGCAGCTTCTTGCCCAGGAATTGAAGGGGCTGGGTCTGGCGGAACGGCTGCGGGAGGCCGATATCTGGAGGCTGTGGCCCGAGGTGGTCGGCCAGGCAGTGGCATCCAGAGCACAACCTTTGCGTATCATCAATGGTACCCTCACGGTAGTGGTCTCCAGTGGTCCCTGGATGCAGGAGCTGACTTTTCTCAAAGCGATGATGCAGGAAAAGCTTAACGAACGATTGGGAGGAGAGGTGGTCAGGGCGATCATCCTTAAGGCCGGGAAGATTGCCAGCCATGTTGCTCATGACGAGGAGAAGCCCCAATCCCCAAAAAAACTGACAGCGCGGCAACTAGCCCTCATCGCCGAGCAAGCCGCCGAGATTCCCGATATGGAAACCCGCGAGGCTTTTGCTGCCCTGATGAAGGCCAGTTTTGAAAGTGGGCGGTGATCTGAGTTTGAATCCAAATACAAGCGGTCGCGGGAAGCGGGGCAGGGGATAAGCCATGGACTGGCATGTCTATATAATCATCTGTTCGGATAGTTCGCTCTATACGGGCATTACCACGGACCTGGCGCGGCGCTTTCAGCAACATGCCGATGGGCATGGGGCCAAATACTTTCGGGGTCGGCAACCGCTACGTGTGGTGTATCTGGAAGGTAACCACACTCGCAGTACGGCTGGCAAAAGAGAACTACAGATCAAACAGTTGACCCGTGTTGATAAATGCATTCTTATCTCCCATTATGGGAAACATGCCCCGGCTTTCCATGAGAGTCGGGGCTGAATATCGGTTAAATGCTGACCACCGTTACGCCCTGGTCAGCTGACGGTACTTGATGCGATGCGGCTGTTCGGCCGCCGCCCCCAATCTTCTCTTGCGGTCTTCCTCATACTCGGAATAGTTGCCGTCAAAACAGACCACGTTTGAATCCCCCTCAAAGGCCAGGATGTGGGTGGCGATGCGGTCCAGGAACCAGCGGTCATGGCTGATGACCACCGCGCAGCCGGCGAAGTTCTCCAGCGCTTCTTCCAGGGCCCGCATTGTGTTCACGTCCAGATCGTTGGTTGGTTCATCCAGAAGCAGCACATTGGCGCCATCCTTTAACATCCGGGCCAGGTGGACGCGGTTGCGTTCACCTCCGGAGAGCATGCCGACCTTCTTCTGCTGATCCGAGCCGGAGAAGTTGAAGCGGGAGACATATGCACGGGAATTGATTGCGATCTTGCCGAGCTGTATCTGCTCGTCACCCCCGGAAATCGCCTCCCAGATGGTTTGATCCTGCTTGAGCGCATCGCGGGACTGATCCATGTAGCCCAACTTGACCGTATCTCCTATGCGGATTGCGCCTGCATCGCATGGTTCCTGACCGGTGATCAGGCGGAAGAGGGTTGTCTTACCGGCCCCGTTGGCGCCGATCACTCCAACGATCCCGCCAGGTGGCAGGTTGAAGGTCAGTCCTTCATAAAGCAGCCGGTCTCCGTAACCCTTGGTCACGTTGTTAAACTCGACCACGATGCCGCCCAAGCGTGGTCCGGGCGGGATATAGATCTCCAGATCTTTGGCGTGTTTTTCGCTCTCCTGCGAGAGTAGTTCCTCGTAGGAGCTGATACGCGCCTTCCCCTTGGCGTGGCGTCCCTTGGGGGACATCCTGATCCACTCCAGTTCGCGCTGCAGGGTCTTCTGACGCTCGCTGGCGGTCTTTTCCTCTACCGCCAGTCGCCCCTGCTTCTGCTCCAGCCAGGAAGAGTAGTTCCCCTTCCAGGGTATTCCCTCGCCCCGGTCCAGTTCCAGGATCCAGCCCGCCACGTTGTCCAGGAAATAACGGTCATGGGTCACTGCGATGACGGTACCGGCGTAGGAGTGCAGGTGGTGCTCCAGCCATGCCACTGTCTCGGCGTCCAGATGGTTGGTCGGCTCGTCCAGCAACAGGATGTCCGGCTTTTTGAGCAGAAGGCGGCAGAGGGCCACCCGGCGTTTTTCGCCGCCCGAAAGAATATCAACCGTTGAGTCGCCAGGTGGGCAGCGCAGGGCGTCCATGGCCATCTCCAGGCGGCTGTCCAGATCCCAGGCGTCCAGATGATCAAGTTTTTCCTGAAGCTCGGCCTGGCGTTCACAGAGCTTTTCAAAGTCCGCATCCGGTTCTGAAAACTTGTCGGTAATGGCATTGAATTCAGCCAGCAGGTCAACCGTTTCCTGAACCCCTTCCTCCACGATCTGGCGCACGGTTCTGGTAGCGTCCAGGAAC
>JBAYZR010000170.1:0-7678 GCA_041672425.1 Pedobacter sp.
ATTCTTCAAAGAAGAGATTATACCCGCAGAATCAAGTAAGTTTGCATTTGTGATCGCACCACTTATAGCTCTTGTTCCTGCTTTTATAACCTTTGCGGTTATCCCATTTGGTGGAGTCATTGAGGTAGCCGGATATAAGATACCTCTCCAGGTAGCCAGTTATGTTGATATGGGCAGCGGCAAAGTATATGACATAAATGTAGGTGTGCTCTACGTTTTGGCCATGTCTTCCCTTGGTGTCTACGGCATTGTGTTGGCTGGCTGGGCAGCAAACAGTAAGTATTCACTTATGGGTGGTCTGCGCTCTGCTGCACAGCTGATCTCGTACGAACTTTCAGCGGGCCTCTCAGTTATAGCAGTATTCATGCTCTCGCAGACCCTTTCTCTTAACGAGATCGTCAACCTGCAATCCGGCTTCTATGGTTTTGATTGGTACTTATTCAAACAACCATTGGCTGCTTTTTTGTTCTTCGTTTGTACCTTGGCAGAGATTAATCGTGTTCCCTTCGACCTTCCTGAGGCTGAGACAGAATTGGTATCTGGATTCTGTACTGAATATTCAAGTATGAAATATGCCATGTTCTTCATGGCTGAATATGCCAACATGGTCACAGTTTGTGCTCTGACAACCACACTTTTTCTTGGTGGTTGGAATGGTCCGCTGGCAACAAGCATTCCCTTGCTTGGACCAGTGTATTTCGTAGCCAAGGTATACTTCCTGATGTTCTTTATCATTTGGCTCCGTGCAACACTGCCTCGTTATCGTTACGACCAACTCATGCATCTGGGGTGGAAGGTCTTTCTGCCGCTCGGACTGCTGAACATCGTTATCACCGGGATTGTAGGATACCTCGTTAAGTAAGATACCAATGAGTCACGTAACTCCAAGAACAAGGATGAAAACATGAATCCGATTACTCCGATTATAAACGGTCTGAAAATTACCCTGAGTCACATGTTTAAAAAACCGATCACCCTTCAGTATCCGGATGAACGGCCGAAGATTCGAGAGAACTTCAGGGGACTCCACGCTCTCAAGGTTTCACACAACAATGCAAAGTGTGTAGCATGTTATCTATGCCCCACAGTTTGTCCGGCCAAGTGTATTACGGTCGAAGCTGGTGAATCGGAGAACCATGACAAGTTTGCCGCAGTTTATGAAATTGACATGCTGCGCTGCATCTTCTGCGGCTATTGTGTTGAGGCCTGCCCGGTGGATGCACTCAAGATGACCGGAGAGTTCGAGTTGGCCAATTATCACCGTAAAGACTTCATCTACACCAAAGAAAGACTTTTAGAAAAGAAATAAAGGAGCAGTGCATGTTAACGACCCTCTTCTTCGCAGTCATCACGTTTGTGGCCATCGTTTCGGCAATTTTGGTGATCACATGCAAGAATCCGATCAACAGTGCCCTTTCGCTGGTAATGACCTTTTTTTGTCTGGCAACGTATTATGTAATGCTGGATGCCCCTTTTATGGCTACCGTACAGGTAATGGTCTATGCTGGTGCCATCATGGTACTGATCGTGTTCACTATCATGCTGCTTAACATCAGGGTCGATGCTACCAAAAAGTACACTCATAAGATTGTGCTTGGTTCCATCATTGGTTTTTTCACCCTGATAAACACGGTTTTTCTTCTGCTCAAGAGCCGAGTCGCTTTGCCTACAGGCCCCTATAATGGAGAAATGATCAAGCAGATTGGTAATACAGAAATTATTGGCAGAGAAATGTTTACTAATTTCCTGCTCCCTTTTGAAATCACCTCGATTCTGCTGCTGGTGGCCATCGTCGGTGCGGTTATCATAGCTAAGAAAAAACTCTAGATAGAGGGAAATATCCATGGAAAACCTCAACAGCTATCTCATTGTCAGCGCCATTCTCTTCTCAATTGGAACCATTGGCGTGCTTATTCGCAAAAATGCAATCGTTATGTTCATGTGTATTGAGTTAATGCTCAATGCAGTAAACCTGACCTTTGTCGCGCTTTCACGTCATCTGGGAAACATGGATGGCCAAGTGTTTGTCTTCTTCATCATGACTGTAGCTGCTGCCGAGGCTGCAGTAGGTCTTGCGCTGATGATAGCTTTTTTCAACAACAAAGAATCCATTGATGTTGAAGATGTCAACCTGATGAAGTGGTAGTAAAATCTACGAATATCCGAATATACAATGCTTAATCGATTGAATAAAGGAGTCTTACATGTTTGACAACGTATGGCTGATCCCACTCTTCCCGCTCATCGGCTTTTTAATCAACGGCCTGCTTGGGAAAAAGATCAAGAATGAGACCGTCATCGGTGGCATCGGGGCTTTTGCTGTGCTCTGCTCCTTCGCTGTCTCCTGCATGACCATACTCAAGCTCCTTTCGCTTCCAAGCGAAGAGCGGGTGGTGAATGTCAAGGTGTTTACCTGGATTACATCAGGGAACTTCAATGCTGACATCGCTTTCCTGATAGATCCACTATCTTGTGTGATGATTATGATCGTTACAGGCGTTGGTTTTTTGATACATCTGTATTCAATCGGTTATATGCATGGTGAGGAGGGCTTCTACCGTTTCTTTTCATACTTGAACCTCTTTATGTTTGCTATGCTTTTGCTGGTGCTTGGTAATAATCTGCTACTCATGTTTGTAGGCTGGGAAGGAGTTGGTCTCTGTTCCTATCTGCTTATCGGTTACTATTTTCATAAAAAGTCTGCTGGTGATGCGGGTAAGAAGGCCTTTGTAATGAACCGGGTAGGCGACTTCGGTTTTCTTCTTGGTGCGTTCACACTCTATTGGTTCATGGGGCAGACCAACAATATTTGGACGATACAGTTTACCGAGCTGGCTAAAAACTCTCACCTGCTGCCTACCGGCGGCATAGTGACTGTTATCACTCTTTGTTTCTTTGTGGGTGCCACTGGTAAATCTGCCCAGATACCACTCTATACTTGGTTGCCTGATGCCATGGAAGGTCCAACTCCTGTATCCGCATTGATTCACGCAGCTACCATGGTAACAGCTGGTGTATACATGATCGCACGCATGAACTATTTGTTCATTCGTTCTCCTGAAACGTTAATGGTTATAGCAGTAATAGGTGCCTGTACTGCTCTTTTTGCGGCCACTATCGGTACGGCGCAAAACGATATCAAGCGCGTATTAGCTTACTCTACCGTATCTCAATTAGGATACATGTTCTTAGCAATGGGCGCGGGTGCATTCGGAGCAGGTATATTCCATCTGATGACACATGCATTTTTCAAGGCCTGTCTGTTCCTTGGTTCCGGTGCTGTGATTCACTCTATGCATGGTGCACTACACCATGCCCATTCACATGATGATGCCCAGGACATGCGCAATATGGGTGGACTTAGGTCCAAAATGCCGTTGACCTTCCTGACCTTCCTATTGGCAACAATTGCGATTGCCGGTATCCCTGGATTCTCAGGTTTCTTCTCAAAAGATGAAATCTTGTGGCAAGCATTTGCTAATCCGCATCATGGTCAACTCAATTATCTCTTGTGGGGTATGGGTGCTGTTGCAGCTGGTTTGACAGCTTTCTATATGTTCCGTCTTGTTTTTATGACTTTCTTTGGCGAATGCCGTATCAATCCTAAAGCGAAAGATCACCTTCACGAGTCTCCGATGGTAATTGTAATACCGTTACTTGTACTCGCTGGACTCTCGGTGGTGGGTGGTTATCTCGGCATTCCCAAGGTGATTGGCCATATTGTTGGTATTCCGAATTATTTTGAAAATTATCTTGAGCCTGTATTTAAGCTTTCAGAAGAGTATATGGCTCAGCATTCTGCTCATGCTACAGCACATCACAGTGTTGCTCTGGAATTTGGACTGATGGGTATATCAGTTCTGATTGCTTTGATTGGTATCAGCATAGCGTATGCATTATATATTAATAACACAGGTCTTCCAGCAAAGTTCACGGCAACATTCCCGGCTCTTCATCGTGCAGTTTACAACAAATGGTATATTGATGAACTATATGACTTTGTGTTTGTTAATCCCTGCAAATCACTTGGTCGGTTCCTCTGGAAAGGTTTTGATGTACTAGTGGTTGATGGCATTGTAAACGGAGTCGCCAACGTTGTAATGGGTTTCAGCGGTGTATTCCGCTTCATGCAGTCTGGTATGATTCACAACTATGCTTTTAGTATGGCCTTTGGTGTAGTTGTAATCTTGGGTTATTACATCTTCAAATAACAGATACTCAGCAATTTGTATAAAGGAGCATGAATTCATGAGTAACCTACTGAGCCTAACGACATTCTTGCCGGTACTGGGTGTCCTGCTGCTGCTGTTCATTCCCAAGGACAGCAAAGGTGTGCTGCGGGGAGTTGCCTTTGCAGTTACCCTGGTAACCTTCTTGGTGTCGCTTCCGATCCTGACCGGGTTTCAGACTAACGCGGACTTTCAGTTTGTCGAGAACGTTCCTTGGATTGCTGCAGGTCCGTTTGTTATGCGCTACAATATCGGTATTGATGGCATCAGCCTCTGGCTTGTCATTCTGACGACCTTTATAATGCCTATTGCCATGCTCTCAACGTGGACTGCAGTTGAGGAGAAGGTCAAGGAGTATATGATTTGTCTCCTGCTCCTTGAAACAGGTATGCTGGGTGCATTTATCTCACTTGACTTATTCTTGTTTTACATTTTCTGGGAAGTCATGCTGATTCCAATGTATTTCATTATTGGCATCTGGGGTGGCAAGAATAAGATCTACGCTGCAGTCAAGTTTTTCATCTTTACTATGGTCGGTTCGTTGCTCATGTTAGTGGCGTTAATATTCCTCTACATGAAAGGAACTGCTACAGGCATCACCGATTTCAGCTTGCTGCACTTTTTCGATCTGAGACTTGATCTTGCTACTCAGAGTTGGTTGTTCCTGGCATTTGCGTTGGCATTTGCAATAAAGGTTCCCATGTTTCCACTTCATACATGGTTACCGGATGCACATACTGAAGCACCTACTGCAGGTTCTGTCATTCTGGCAGCTATTATGCTGAAGATGGGTACTTATGGTTATGTCCGTTTCGCCATACCGCTCTTTCCCGATGCAGCGCATAAATTTGCTCCACTGATTGCTACCCTTGCTGTGATCGGTATTATTTATGCTGCTCTCGTTGCCATGGTTCAGGAGGATGTAAAGAAACTTGTCGCCTATTCTTCAGTGGCTCACTTAGGTTTTGTTATGCTAGGGGTGTTTGCCTTCAATGTGAACGGGATTACCGGTGGCATGCTACAGATGCTCAATCATGGCGTATCAACTGGGGCATTGTTCCTTATTGTCGGATTTATTTATGAACGTCGGCATACGCGTCTCATCACGGATTTTGGTGGTCTTTCCAAACAGATGCCGATCTTTGCCACTATTTTCATGATTGTGACTCTTTCGTCAATCGGCTTGCCTGGTACTAATGGTTTTGTTGGTGAGTTTCTGGTGCTTATCGGTGCCTTTGAGGGTCAATTGCGCTGGTGGACCGTGGTTGCATCCAGTGGTGTGATTCTCTCCGCTGTTTATATGCTCTGGATGTTCCAGCGTGTAATGTTTGGAGAACTTGATAATCCTAAGAACCAGGTCTTGAAAGACTTGAATGCCCGAGAAATTATTATAATGGTTCCTCTGATTGCACTGATTTTCATCATGGGAGTTTATCCTAACCCATTCATTGAAAAGATGGAACCTGCCATTAAGAAACTGGTAGCACAGACTAAACCTGCAAGCATGGCTGCTCAACTTTCAGCTTTGCCTGCACAGTCTGTAATTCATCCAATGATTGAGCCTGATCAATCTCCATCTGCAGTTCAGGCTGTGCCTGAGTCAGTTCCTGCAGCCGTTGTTAACCCGCACGAAGTAAAGTAAAAACACGAGTCAATCCGACCGGAGGATATTTTAGATGGACATGATTACTATTCCAGCCGTCAATATGACCCCGATTATGCCGGAGATTTTTCTCTCCGTGCTCGCCATGGCTCTGTTGCTGATCAATGTATTTGTCCCCAGCAAACAGAAGTCTTATCTCGGGTACATCAGCTTTATCGGCGTCGTAGTGACAGCAGTGCTGGTGGGAGCCGGTTGGGGCACACAGGTCGAGAGTTTTAATGGTGCAGTTGTCCAAGATAGCTTCGCCAGCTTCTTTAAAATTATTTTCCTTGTATCAGCCGGTCTTGCAATTCTGATTTCTGATCAGTATATGGAGCGAGAAGACTGCAATCATGGTGAACTTTACCCTCTGATTCTCTTCGCTGTTGTTGGTATGATGTTGATGGCCGCAGGTACCGATCTGATGACAATTTTCCTCGGTTTGGAAGTAATGTCAGTATCGTTGTATGTTTTGGCAGGCTTCAATAGGGCCAATCTTAAGTCCAATGAGGCAGGACTCAAGTATTTCCTGCTGGGTGCCTTTTCGACCGGTTTTCTTCTCTACGGTATGGCTCTCACATACGGTGCAACCGGCACTACCAAAATAGCCAAGATTGCTGCTCAAGTTGTACAGATGCAACTCCCTTCAGCTAATATCATGTTAATGGCCGGTATGCTTCTTATGTTCACTGGCTTCGCATTTAAAATTGCTACAGTACCGTTCCATATGTGGGCTCCTGATGTCTATGAGGGTGCACCCACTCCAATGACTGCTTTTATGTCAACCGGTCCAAAAGCCGCTGCTTTTGCAGCTTCTCTGCGACTCCTTATGGTTGCGTTTCCAGCCCTGCAGGCTGACTGGAGCCAACTTCTCTGGATACTGGCTGTTCTTACAATGACAGTTGGTAACATTACCGCACTGCGTCAGGACAACATAAAGCGTATACTTGCTTATTCTTCAATAGCGCATGCAGGCTATGTACTGGTTGGTTTTGCCGCTGGGAACGAAACTGGTAATACAGGTATTCTCTTCTACATGCTTTCTTATGCCTTTATGAACATAGGTGCCTTTGCTATCATTATTTTAGTCGGTAAGAAAGGTGAACCTAACGGAAATGTAATGGATTTCGCTGGGTTTGGATTTAAGCATCCAGTGCTTGCTGTTGCCATGTCGATATTCTTGTTTTCACTGGCAGGTATGCCTCCAACTGCCGGTTTCATCGGCAAGTTTTATCTATTCTCAGGTGCAATTCAAAAGGGTTACATATGGTTAGCCATTATTGGCGTACTTAATAGTGCTGCATCTGTTTACTACTACCTGCGTGTTATGGTCTATATGTACATGAAAGAACCTAAAGAAGAGTTCGACTGGATGCAGGTATCAGTTCCTATTGCCTTGGCTCTACTTATCTCTGTAGCTGGTTCCTTGATTCCTGGTATTGTTCCCTCGATCATATTGCAATATGCTCAGCAGGCAGTTAAACTTATTTGATTCAATAACATATTCTAATAAAAATGGCGGTCTCAAATGAGACCGCCATTTTTATTATGTGCCAGACATTATCCGTAAGCACCATTTAACGGATGTTCCCTTTTAAACTCGGTGAAGATTGCCTGTATTAGCATTTAATATCAGCATATTAGCGGCGATCAGTCAGTTTTTTCTTAGTGGATACAATTATCCCCTTGCTCGGTAGTATCTTCAGATTTCCTGATCCCGCCCGTACTTTACCGGTTTTTCCAGTAAACTGATCTGGCACATTTTCTTTTTCAAATTCATCCCGTTTGGTGTAAAGTTGGCTGCTGA
>JBAYZR010000171.1:0-7636 GCA_041672425.1 Pedobacter sp.
TACAAAGGTGTTCAGCGTGATGTCGGCGGTGTTGACTTCGTCTGTTTCTCCGGCGCTTATCAGGATGTTGTTTCCAGCGGTTATTCCGGCGGAGTTTGCCGGGCCGTTGATTGTTATAGAGCCGTTTTCTGCTGCAAGTATGATGTTGTCAGAGGCGAAGATGCCTTGTGTGTTTGTTCCGCAGTTGATGATGATGGAGCCGGTTTTTGCGGTCAGGATGATGTTTCTGGCATTTGTCCTGCCGTAGCTGCCATCCCAGGCGTTAATGACAATGTCGCCTGTTGTGGCAGTGATGATTATGTCGGCGTCAGGGTTTACGTCACTGTTAATTGGCGGTACGTTTGCTTTCATAGCGCCGTCGGACTGAATTGTTGGCACAGGTACTGATATGGCGGCAACGTTGATGTTGATGGAGTTTGTTTCAATGTAGGTTTTGCCGCTGCCGGATCTGTGCGAGAGGTTTACGGCCTGAACTTCAATGGGGTTGTCAAGAGATCCGATGTCGCCCCCGGCTTTCAGGATCAGGTCATGTGTTGTTATTCCGGGGATATTGTCAAGTATGTCCTTGATATTTCCAGTTGTGGCGATGACGGCTATTTTGCCTGTACCTGTTGTCATACCGGCGTTCAGTCCGGCCAGAGTTATATCTCCGCTTGTTGCTTCGTAGACAATTGTGCCGTTGTTGGTAGAGGTAAGAGCGCCGTTTTCCATTGTTATGCCATTGTCGGCTTTAACATAAATGGCGGCGCCACTGATATCTCCGGTTGCGTTCTGGAGTATGGAGTCTTTGGAAAGCAGGTTGATGTTTTCAGCGGAGACTGTGCTGTTCAAGGTGATGATGGCGGTTGTGGTTTCATCCGTTTCTCCGCTGCTTAGCAGAATGTTGCCGACAGCGGTGATGTTACCGGATGTGGTGGCGGTTGTTATGCTGCCGTTTATAGTCTGAAGGACAATGCTGTCGGCGCTGGAAAGACCGCTTAGGCTGTTTTCAATTTCAGTGGTCTCTGCAATGGTGTTTACCCGATTTACGGTGAAGGTGGTTCCATCAATGGAGATCGGGCCATCCTGGGTAATGAAGAAGCCGCCGGAGCCGCTCATTCCACTCAGTTTTGTTACGGAGGTTTCAAGGTGGTTAGCGCCGCTACCGATTGCGCTGCCGCCACTGAGTATCAGGTCGTTGGCGATTATGTCGTTTTCCGTGTCGCCAGTGGTGTCACCGTCGATTATGGCGCCAGTTGCGTAAACCGCTATATTGCCGCTGCCGGCAGATAGGGTTTCGATCGTTATGTCGTTGCCTGCTTCAAGGCGGATGTTGCCGTTGGTGGTGGCGGTTGTGGTGTTTTGAGACATGGTGATGTCAGTGGCGGCCAGGAGGTCGATGGTTTTGTTGGTGGTTGCTGTGCTGATGGTGTTGTTCTGGTTGATAGTAGTGGCGCTGTTGAGGCTGATGTTGCCGGTTGTGCTGGTTGTTATGGCGTTAAGGGTGATGCTGCCGCTGGTTCCGGTTGTTTGTAGGAGGATGTTGCCAACGGCAGTTATGTCGCCGACGCTGGTCATAGCGCCGCCGGAGATGAGGATAAGGTCGGCGCCGCTCGTCAGGTCGGTGACGGTGATGGTGTCACGTTCTGTGATGAAGGTGGAGGTTCCAGAGTTGGCGCTTATAGTGGCGACGGCTGTTTCAAGGTGGTTGTCACTGCTGCCTACGGCTGTTCCGGTGGTCAGGGTCAGGGTGGTGGCGGTTATGTCTGTTGTTGTGTCGGCGCTTGTGCCGTTGATGCTCCCGCTGACGATGAGTACGAGGTCTGTTGCGCTGGTCAGGTCTTCCTGGCTGTAGACGGTTGTGGGAGCAGTGGCGCCTTTACTGTCTACACGGTTGGCGGTAATGCTCAGGGTGGTGACGGTTATGTCGCCGGTTTCGCTGATGTAGGCGCCGCCGCTGGTTGATTTAGTGCTCAGGTTCGATACCGCTATTTCAAGGTGGTTGTCTTTGTCTGCTATGGCATTGCCTGCGGTGAGGATGAGGTTGGTGGCAGTGATGTCGATTGCTGTGTCACCAGTTATGTCGTTTATGTTGTTTCCGGCGATTATGGCTATTGTGCCGGTTCCGGCAGTGAGTTCGGCTATGGTGATAGTGTTGCCTGCTTCAAGGCGGATGTTGCCGTTGGTGGTGGTGGTTGTGGTTTTTTGAGACATGGTGATGTCAGTGGCGGCCAGGAGGTCGATGGTTTTGTTGGTGGTTGCTGTGCTGATGGTGTTGTTCTGGTTGATGGAGGTGGCGCTGTTGAGGCTTATGTCGCCGGTTGCGCTGGTTGTTATGGCGTTAAGGGTGATGCTGCCGATGCCTTGGCTTTGTAGGAGGATGTTGTTGGTTGCTGTTACGTCGCCGGTGGTTGCTGTGGTGGTGATGTTGCCGCTGGATATGAGGATCAGGTCGGCGCCGCTGGTGAGGTCTTCCTGGCTGTAGAGGGTTGTTTGGGTTGCGTCCCCTTTGTTGTCTACACGGTTGGCGGTTATGTTGAGGGCGGTTATGGTTATGTCGTTGGTTTCAGTGATGAAGGTGGAGCCGGTTGTTGATTTGCTGCTCAGGTTGGTGGCTGCGATTTCAAGGTGGTTGTCTTTGTCTGCTATGGCATTGCCTGCGGTGAGGATGAGGTTGGTGGCAGTGATGTCGATTGCTGTGTCGCCGGTTATGTCGTTTATGTTGTTTCCAGCGATTATGGCTGTTGTGCCGGTTCCGGCAGTGAGTTCGGCTATGGTGATAGTGTTGCCGGCTTCAAGGCGGATGTTGCCGTTTGTTGTGGTGGTTGTGGTGTTTTGCGACATGATGATGTCAGTGGCGGCAAGGATGTCGATGGTTTTGTTGGTGGTGGTTGTGCTGATGGTGTTGTTCTGGTTGATGGAGGTGGCGCTGTTGAGGCTTATGTCGCCGGTTGCGCTGGTTGTTATGGCGTTAAGGGTGATGCTGCCGCTGCCTTGGCTTTGCAGGAGGATGTTGTTGGTTGCTGTTACGTCGCCGGTGGTGGTTGTGGTGGTTATGCCGCCGCTGGATATGAGGATCAGGTCGGCGCCGCTTGTGAGGCCGGAAAGGGCCGCATCGGTCGGTGTAGAGTCAATCTCACCAGTGAGACCAATACGATTGACTGTGATGGCAGCAACAGAGTCAACAATTACTCCATCGCTCTCGGTAACAAACAGGCCGCCTGCGCCGACAGTAGCGGCAAAGGCGCCGATGGTGGTTTCGATGTGATTGACTCCGACACCAAAACCGGTGGAAGCGCGTACCATCAAGGTGGCTGCGGTGATGTCTACCTCGACGTCACCGTTGTCAGTGATCGAAGTGCCGCTCAGGCTGATATTGCCGCTGGTTGACAGACTGCCGATGCTCATGGTGGTTGCGGCTACGTAACGGATGTTGGCGGCGCTGCTGGTGAGGGCGCCGTCGGCCATGGCGATGCTGCTGCCGGAAAGGATGTCGATTGCGCCACCGGCTGTTGTGCTGATATTCGCATTCTGACTGAAGCTGGCGCCGGAGGAGATGCTGATGTGACCGGTTCCGCCATCTACTGCGTTGTTGATGGTAATGGCGCCGGTTGTGGCCTGAAGCAGGATGTTGCCCGCGCCTGCGGCGGTTATGGTGTTGTTGATTGTGAGGTCGCCAGTTGTGTTGACGAGGACGATGTGACCGTCTGCTATTGTGCTGAGTGAGCCGACGGTGAGGTCATCGCTTTCGATGATGAAGATGCCGTCTGACCCGGCGCTGGCTGTGAGGGTGGTGACGGTGATTTCAAGGTGGTTGCCGCTGGTGGCAATACCGCTACCGGCGTTCATAACCAGGCCGTTGGCGGTTATGTCGGCTATGGCGCCGTTGTCACCGGCTATGTCCTGGTCAAGTATATCGCCTCCGGCAATGAGGCTGACATTGCCTGTTCCGGCGGTCAGGGTTTCCAAGGTGATGTCGCCGCTGGTGGCAGTCAGGGTTATGTTGCCGTTGCTGCTGGTTGTGCTGACGATGTCGGCCATGGTGATGTGGCGGGCTGCTGAGAGATCAATGGTTTTTCCAGCGCTGCTGGTTGTTATGTTGGCGTTCTGTAGGATGTCTTGAGCGGCGGTGAGGCTGATGTTGCCGCTGGCGCTGATTGCACCGCCAATTGCTTCGTTGGTTATGCTGCCGCTGGCGGTTTGCAGTACAAGGTTACCAGCGGAAAGCAGGTTGGATATGCCGCTGTCGGTTATGGTGGTGGTTGAGGTGTCTGCGGCCATGCGGGTGATCGCAATGTCGCTCAACGAGCCGATGGTGATGCCGTTCGCTTCTGTTATGTACAGACCGCCGCTGCCGCTGCCTTTGATGTCGGCGGCAAGTCTGTTGACGCTGATTTCAAGATGGTTGCTGCTGGCGCCAACGCCGTTGCCATCGGCTGTGCCCGTGGTGATGATGCGTAGTTCGTTGGCGCTGATGTCGTTTTCCGCACTGCCGGAGTCGCTGATGCTGCTTGCGGACAGGCTGATGTTTGCTGTGGCGCTGATTGCGCCGATGCTCATGGTGGTTGCGGCTACGTAACGGATGTTGGCGGCGCTGCTGGTGAGGGCGCCGTCGGCCATGGCGATGCTGCCGCCTGAAAGTATTTCTATGGTACCACCGGCTGTTGTACTGATGTTCGCATTCTGGCTGAAGCTGGCGCCGGAGGAGATGCTGATGTGGCCGGTCCCGCCATCTACTGCGTTGTTGATGGTAATGGCGCCGGTTGTGGCCTGAAGCAGGATGTTGCCTGCGCCTACGGCGGTTATGGTGTTGTTGATTGTGAGGTCGCCTGTTGTGTTGACGAGGACGATGTGACCGTCTGCTGTTGTGCTGAGTGAGCCGACTGTAAGGCCGTCGCTTTCAGTGATGGATATGCCGTCTGACCCGGCGCTGGCTGTGAGTGTGGTGACGGTTATTTCAAGGTAGTTGCTGCTGGTGGCAATGCCGCTACCAGCGTTCATAACCAGGCCGTTGGCGGTTATGTCGGCTATGGCGCCGTTGTCACCGGCTGTGTCCTGGTCAAGTATGTCGCCTCCGGCAATGAGGCTGACATTGCCTGTTCCGGCGGTCAGGGTGTCTATGGTGATGTCGCCGCTGGTGGCGGTCAGGGTTATGTTGCCGTTGCTGCTGGTGGCGTTGACGGTAATTGTCGTTGCGTCGGTTACAAACAGACCGCCAGCGCCGACAGTGGCGCTCAGCGTTATAACTTCGGTTTCAAGATGGTTGTCACTAGCGCCAGCCGCTGTACTGGCGCTTAAAAGCAACTCATTGGCATAAGCATCAACCGTGGTCTCGTTGTTGTCGAGTATGGATGCGCCGGAAAGTATACTGATTGTACCCCAGGAAGCCTGACCTGTTAGTAGATTACCGCTACGATCTGCGGCGCTACGCGCATCAAGAAGCCCCACCGTGATATTGTCGGCAGTTGTAGTCGCAGTTGTATAGCCGATGTAACCCGCATTGGTCTGAGACACCGCTCCGTCAACCATGGTTATTGCAGCGTCAGCCAGCAGATCTATTGTCTTGCCTGCTGTTGTTACAGATATGTCCGCATCGGCATGATTCTGCAAAATACTGTCTTTGGAAATGATGCTGATGTTGCCGACACTGCTTGACACAGAGGAATTCAGGGTTATGTCAGCCACCGTTACCTCGGCTGATTCGCCAGTGGAGAGCAGGATATTGCCTGTGGCGCTGATTGCGCCTGTTGAAACTGCGGTCGTCATGAAACCGTTTGAAGTGGTAAAAACAAGGTTACCGCCGGTAATTACCATACCTTGCTGACTATCCGCTGTAGTCAGAGAATCAACACCGCTTGTTCCAACCCGGTTTACCGTCAGACTGATCTCCTTGACGGTGATGCTATCAGCCTCGGCGATAAAGGTTCCGCCATTTTTTGACCAGGTGGAGATGTTTGTTACCGCTGTTTCAAATGCGTCGCTAGCAGAGCCTATTGCAGTTGCTGCCGTTAAAAGCAGATCAGCGGCAGAAATATCGTATGTGGAGGTATCGCCAGCAAGATCGAGGATACTTCCGGCTGTGGCAATGACAGCTACCTTGCCGCTACCTGCCACTATTTCACCGATAGTTATGTCCCCGCTGATGGCTTCAAGACGGATGTTACCGTTATTATTAGCCTGAACTACTGCGCCATTAACCATACTGATAAACGCGCCGGCTTTCAGGTCAATAGTTTTGCCTGCAATTGCATACGCTGAAATTGAAATATCGCCGACCGCTGCTGCCTGACTGATACTGCCGCCTGCGTCCAGGCTGATGTTGCCCAGCCTGCTTGAGATATTTTCGCTAACAATAATGTTACCAGATGCGGTGAAAAGGATATTGCCGACAGTTCCGGTGTTTGCAACAGGCTTGTCTATGGCCAGCGAACCGGCTGTTAAAGTGAGAACCATGCTGCCGCTACTTCCGGCAGAGGTGATGCCGTCAGCCGTAATTAATAGGTCATCAGCTTCCTGAATAAAGATGTCGCCGACGGTACTGTTCTCAACGTGGATAAGAGAAGCAATCTGTGTGTCAATATCGCCACTGCCTGATGTTCCGATACCGTTTCCAGCCTTCAAATAGGCGGTGGTGGTAGTTCCTTTGATATTGTAGTCGGTTCCGTTATCAGCAGCCAGGAGGTTGTCGTAGATTGCCCCTGCTGTTGCCGAGACAGAAACGTTTCCGTCAGCCTCCAGAATACTGAGGTAGATATTCCTTCCGGCGGTGAGCGCAATAGCCCCGGTGTCGTTGGCAGGATTAAGCGACCGGGTAAGAGTTCCGCTTGTCATGGTGATGTCAATGGCGGCGTTATAGGTTATGAGTCCGCCGCCAGATGTTACAAATGCGGTTTCACCCTGGCTGATACTTGCATTATTTGACGTGATGTTGATGGCGCCTTCACCGCTGGTGGAAATAACAGCCGCTGATGTCACAGCGCCATCCGCTTCCAGCCTGATTACACCTGTTGTGCCGCTGATAGTTTTATTGATCAAAAGGGCTTTGTCACTGCCGGTGTCATTGGCGTCAAGGGTTATATTACCGCTGCCAACCGTGCTGACTCCGTAACCTGATGCTGCCACGGTAATTGTGCCGTTCTCTGTTGTCAGAGTGGAGTTGCCGCTGCCGGAAACCAGAGTCTGCTCCATTCTTGTTATGCTGACATCACCACCGGCAGCAATGACATTGACAACAATATTACCGGCTCCGGTATTTTGTACATCCACCGTATTGACATCAACCCAGCCAAGATTTACGCCGTTACCGGCTGTAACTATAAGGTCATCAGCATAGATCGCCTCTTTTACCTGGTCATCACCGTTGTAGTCGGACTGGCTGATTTTACCGTTTAACGAATAAAGGGAAAGATCGTTATAGTACGCGCCGTTGAAAGTCTTGATCTTGTTTTCCACATCTATATTACCAATAGCATCCAGCGTCAGATTTCCGTATGACAGCAACGTATTGTTGGAAACATTATAATCTTTAACAAGAATGCTGCTGCCAAAAATAGCGGTTTCATTCGTAAAGGTTGGTGTGCCGAGCTCCCCGGTATCCGCTCCGATTGTTACTGTTCCCGTCGTTCCTGCGGTCGTATGACCGGCGCTCTGCCAACCG